>NZ_JAUBOJ010000309.1:0-9611 GCF_036700185.1 Microcoleus sp. BM001215392
CTCCTTACCAAGGGGGGGCTGGGGGGGGTTCTTCTAGAAATTCCGCAGGTATGAAAGAAGATGAAGTGATTGCAATTTTGCAGGAACTTCTGGGAATTTTAGATTTCGTACACCAGCAAAATGTGATTCACCGCGATGTCAATCCGCGCAATATCCTGCGCCGAGATCGAGATGGTAAGTTAGTGTTAATTGACTTCGGCGCCGTCAAGGAAATTACTACTCAAATTACTAATCCTCAGCCCAAGAATAGCTTAAGTGTGAGCATCGGTACTCCCGGTTATATGCCCAGCGAACAATCTCACGGTAATCCGAAACTCAGCAGCGATATTTATGCCGCAGGTGCGATCGCAATTCAGTTTCTCACGGGCATCAATCCCCACCAAATGCCGAAAAATCCTGATACAGAGGAAATTATTTGGCAGGATAAAGCATCGGTGAGTCCTGAATTTGCCAAGATTTTAGATCGGATGGTAAAGTACGATTTTCGGCAGCGTTATGCGAGTGCGGGCGAAACTCTGGAAGCTATTAAAGAATTGAAAAAATCTTTCAGCGGTACTGTTCCAATATTACCTCCGGTTGTTGCTGCAAAAAAGCTGCCTAAACCGCGGCAAAAACTATATTTTAAAATTGGCGCGATCGCCAGTTTTATTTGCGTCACTATTATAGCATCAATTTATGGTGTCAATACTTTTAATTCTGCAAATGCAACTGACTTGCACAATCGAGGCATTACTCTTTACAATTTAAGCCGATTTGAAGAAGCTCTAGCAGCTTACGATCGAGCGATAACTCTCCGCCCGGATTATGCGCAAGTTTGGCAGGAAAAAGCTAAAACTTTATATGAGTTGAAAAACTACAAGGAATCACAGTCAGCCTACGATCGAGCTATAGAATTAAAGCCGGAGTATTTGGAAGCTTGGACGGGACGCGGTTATGCTTTGGATAAGTTAAAACAGTCCAAGGAGGCGATCGCATCTTTTGACAATGCTTTGAAAATCCAGCCGGATTATCCGGCAGCCTGGGAAGGTAAAGGCGATGCTTTGTTAGATTCACAACGGTACGAGGAGGCGATCGCCTCCTACGAAAAAGCCGTCCAATTTCAGCCTAGTTTGTACCGTGCGTGGTACAATCGGGGTCAAGCTTACCAAAAATTAAAACAGTACGATCGCGCTGTAGAATCCTATCAAAAAGCAGTTGAAATTAAATTCGACAATTCTGACGCTTGGTACAATTTAGGCAATGTTTTCCTAGAATTAAACAAAAATCAAGAAGCTTTTGAATCCTACGAAAAAGCGGTGCGGTTTCAGCTTAATTTTTATCAAGCTTGGTACAGTAAAGGCATCGCTTTGCTGAAAATGCGCCGACACGAAGAAGCGGTACAAGCTTACGAAAAAGCTGTTAAATTAAAACCGGATTATCATCAAGCATGGTATAATTTAGGTTGGTCTTACCACGAATTGCGCAAGTACGAAGCAGCTATTGAGTGTTACAGTAAAGCCTTGGATTTAAATCCGAAAGCATCTCAAGGCTGGTACAATAGAGGTAATGCTCAGTACAATTTGCAGCGGTACGAAGATGCGATCGCCTCTTACAATGAAGCTGTCTATGTCAAACCGGACTATTCGGAAGCCTGGTACAGCCGCGGTAACGCCCTTGTAGCAGTGAAAAGATTCGGAGATGCGATCGCCTCCTACGACAAAGCAATCCGCTACAAACCGGATTATGGAGCCGCAATGGAAGCAAAAAAACGGGCCGAAAGTCAGCTAGGAAACAATCAGCCACAGCCCAAACAACAATAATTGTTAATTAGGAAAACCGGGCGAAGGTCATTCGCATCTATACAAACAAAACCCGCCTGCGCGCGTTAAAAATAACCGGGCGAAGGTCATTCGCGTCTACAAAAACAAAACCCGCCTGCGCGGGTTGAAGAAACCGGGCGAATAGAATTCGCGTCTACAAAAACAAAACCCTCCGGTTAAAATTACGTTATTTTCTTTAATCCGCAGAGGCGGACATCGTTTGTATAGGCGCAAATGACCTTCGCCGTCTTATCTACAAACATAAGTTTTACCTAACAGCAGGACTAATTACCGTAACACGGCGGCTGTCTACTAACATAGGCCAAAAACCGCGATCGCTCAATGCTTTTACCGCCGCAGTAGCAGCGTTTTGATCCGTCGTATAAGCAACGAATAAAAAGGGACGTTGGCCGTAGGAAGCTAAGCCTACTTGCGTGCCCAATGCTTGCTTGACTTGCCCGGCTAATTCCGGTTGATTGAAGTAATCTACTAACACGGCGTAACCGGGGCCGAGGGCTTGGGGATTGAAGCCACTATTCCCAGTTTGAGGATTGGCGATTGGTTCTGAACCTGTTGCTGGCTGGGGGTTGTAGACTGGCAGGTTTTGGGAAAGTGCTGCTGCGGGCGATCGAACTACGTAAGCCTGCAATCCGACAACATCTTTGATATATTTCACCCAATCGATGGCAATTTGCGAGTTGCGAAACCCACCAACCCGCGTCACCGTATCGTTAATGTACCGACAAACTGTATTGTCAGTATTTCCGGGAAAAGAGCGTTTTGCTTTTTCTTGCTGTTCCGGTGTTCTGGTGACAATTAACAGTAGATATTCGTCGGACTTCGGTGGTTCGCAGCTTGACTGAGCTTTAACAGAACTCGCTAAAATTGTCAGTGTCAAAATTGCGATCGAAGTGGCAGAAAATAGGGGAATAGACACAATAAAATTGTACAATTTTCCCCTAAATTTTTCTAACGCTGTAGATTTTTTTGCTTGTTTATTCATGCTGTCTGTAGGGATGCGAGGGCATCGGGAATAGTTGCTGACGGTGCTTGAAATTCACCAGTCAGGACATATTCTAATCGCAGTTTCAACCAGGTAATGAACACTGGATCTGTGGAAACAATAGCTGCTGCTGGTTGAGGGCATTTTGCTTTAATTGCTGCCATTGCCGGTGCTTCTAAAAAAGCGGGTTGTTTGACCAACCAGAAGTCTATTTGTTTTTCTTGTTCGTGGTAGTTGCGAGTTCTTTCTTTAAACACTTCATCAAGGGCTTCTTCTTCTAGCAAAAAGCGTTGGCTGGCTAAAACGTAGTAGTAGGTTTGCATTTTTGTCGTTGTTAGGGGTTGGTAGTTGGCGGTGAATGTCGCCTGTATCTGTGAGTTTTGTCGATTAAGGGTGAATTTGCCGACTTGTGGCAGTTCGAGAACCTTAGACTATTGTGCCGTTTACTTTACCTTATTTGTTGTCATTTTGGGTAGGTGCAGCGCCAGTTATGTCTGAAAAATTATTATTGGCGAGAGTTGGGGGAGTTGAGGGAGTTGTGGGAGTGGCTGGTTTTTTGGGGATTTGGGAGATTATTTTTTGGGCGGTTGATTTTGTGGAAAATTTAGGTGACAATAGGAAATTAGATGGAATTGCACGTCAAAAACTGAAACAAGGACTAAAGTATGACTACCAATAATCCGTTAGATTGGGAATACCATCAAGTAGATCATCTGTTTTTACTCATAGGAGAAAACCCTTTACCTAATTATGTAGCTGCTAAGACACTACTCAGAGCAGGTGGTAAGCGTTACCTTGTTTACACTGAATATACTTCTGAGGCTTACAAGCGACTAAAAGAAGTTTTAGGTCTCAGTGAAGAAGAAAAAGTTGAGCTATGGAACAACGAGTCGAATGCTTTTGAAATTCAAAAGGCTATTAAAGATAAAGTCCAAGAACTTCAAAAGCAGTACCCAGATAAAAAACGGTTTGGACTGAACTATACGGGAGGAACAAAGGCAATGGCAGTTCACGCCTATCAAGCTTTCCTCGATTTAAACCTTTCCCCTGAACCTGTTTTCAGCTACCTTGACTCCCGTAGCTTACAAATGATGTTCGATCGCAAAAACGATCGTCCTATTCCTATAGAAGTACCGAAAGAGCAATTGGAAATAACAGGAGAAACTCTTTTTAGCTTGCATAGGCTGTATTGGAAACAGGGTAAAAAACCGATAAATCAACCCAAGTTAACAGAAGCGGGAAAAAAACTACTTGGTCTCTACATGAATGACCAAGAACGAGGCAGTTTTGATAATGATTGGTTGAATTGGTGTGAAAAAGTGCTGACTCCGAAGACGCAAAAGCAAAATCGATATGGCAAATATGTAGATTGGAAAGACGAGGAAGATATAGAAAACAATATTGAACTTGACTTAAAAGCAGCACCAGAAGTAATTAAAAAGGTTCTGATGCAGCATTTAGGCGCATCATCAGATAAGCTATCGCTACAAACTGCTAAACAGCGTGGACAATTTGATAAGTTCTCTCATGTCTGTGAGTGGTTAAGCTGCGGATGGCTAGAACATTATGTACTAGACCAGATTCAACAAATTTCCGTCAATCCACCGATAGATAGAAGTGCAATGTCATTCAACATCATCGACCAGCCAGATGATAATTGGGAGAAGTTTCAGTTTGACGTTGCTTTTATGCGGAGTTACCAACTTTTTGCTATATCTTGTACGACTTCTCGTTCAACTGAGCGTTGCAAAGAAAAACTTTTTGAGGCATATATCAGAGCCAAGCAACTAGGCGGTTCCGAAGCAAGAGTAGCTCTAGTTTGCTTTCATAAAAATCCAGAAAATATCATTAAAACCTTTAAGTCTCTCATTGAAGATCCAAAAATTGCTGTTTTTGGACATAAGCATCTGAAAACTTTATCAAAAGCTATTACTAATTGGATCGCAGGAAATAACTATTAAGTCAGGAGTCGAGATGAGTCACTACATCGCAACAGTCATTGATACCACAGGAATTCAAAAGTATGTCTTTGGTAGCAATCGATTGAAAGAAAATATTGGGGCTTCGCATTTGGTCAAGCTAGCAACCGTTGAATGGGTTAAGGAGTGTCTGAGATGTCTCGGTAATGTCCATATTCCTGATGAAGATAAAGATCAAGTAGAACCTCGCATCAATACCGATGAAAATATCATTGCTGAATTGGTTTATGCAGGTGGTGGAAATACAGTTTTGCTATTTAGCAGGATAGAAGATGCCAGATCATTTACCCAAAAGCTCACCATAAAAATATTAGAAGATGCACCGGGACTCAACATAGTCATTGCTGACCATCCTTTTAACTGGGATACACAATTATTACGGCAAATCATCGAAACTGACCTGATAAAAGGTAAGTTAGATGCAAAAAAAAGACAGCCAATACCTTCTGTACCTTTGCTAGGTTTAAGCGTAACAGCAACTTGTCGTTCAACTGGATTAGTTGCTGTTGAAGATACTAATGGTAAATATGGAATTCCTGACGGTGAAGGCTATCTGGCTTCAAGAGAAATTATTGCCAAGCTTAAAGCAGCAGATGAAGCTAATACACAGTTTAAGGAAATACTATTTAAAGACAAACCTAGCAAGTATAAAATAGCTCGCGATGTCGATGATATGGGTCGGACGGAACAAGAAAGTAGCTACATCGCCCTAATTCACGCAGATGGCAATCAAATGGGTAAGCGATTTGAAAATTATGGAAAAGCACAGCAATCAAATCGAGACTTTATTGTAGAGATGCGTAGACTTTCTTGGGCAGTGAGTAAAGCAGCAAGCAGTGCAATTGAAGAAGTCGGTAAGCTGGTGATTAATGCAATTGAAACAGGCAAGATTAGCATCAAAGAAAACTACTTACCATTTCGTCCTATTGTTTATGGAGGTGATGATGTTACTTTTGTCTGTGATGGTCGCATAGGATTGCCCCTAGCAGTTAAGTTTTTGAAAGAGTTTGAAGAACGAACTAAAAATTTACCTGATGGGAAGGGTAAAGCTACGGCTTGCGCTGGAATTGCCATTGTCAAGACTCACTATCCATTTTCTAGAACTTACGAATTATGTGAAGCATTGTGCAGCAGTGCGAAAAAGTTTGTTCGGCAAGAGACAGAAGATCATTCAGATAGAATACCGATATTTTCGGCTTTAGATTGGCACATCGCCCCCAGTGGTTTATTAGGTTCAATTGGTGAAATTAGAGAAGTAGAATACCAGGGAGGAAAGCTAACAACACGACCGATGCGATCGCACGAATACGGCGATGACTGGTTAATATGGACTGATTTCGCTGAAGTTGTCAGAACTTTTAATGAAGAGGAACCCTGGAAAGACAAGCGCAACAAAGTCATTACTCTACGAGAACTTTTACGTGAGGGTCAAACTGCCACCGAGCAGTTTCTCAATACTTACGGAATAAATGAGTTACCTATTTTCCTAAAAGCTAATTCGGCTTTGAAAAAACAAGGTTGGATTGGAGGGCGTTGTCGTTACTTCGATGCGATTGAAGCAATGGAATTTTACATCCCGTTAGGAGAGTAATCTATGTACGCCATCCGAATTAAACTATTAAGTGATACAACTTTTGGGCGAGGGGATGGAGTTGCAGGCTTAGTTGACTCAGAAGTAGAACACGATCGCAATGGTTTCCCCTACTTAAGAGGTCGGACTTTGAAAGGTTTGTTAAGTGAAGAGTGCGATAACTTAGTGACTTTATTACCCAATTCTCAGCAAAAACATTGGCTAAAAATCAGAAATGATTTATTCGGTCAACCCGGTAGTATGAACGACACAATGGCAAAAATGCACGTTGGTGATGCTTGCTTACCCGCAGACTTACGAAGAACTGTAGCCCAACAGCAGCAGCAAGATAATTTTCCCACTCGTGAAGATGTCCTCAATTCCTTGGCTACTATTCGCAAGCAAACTGCGATCGATCCCGAAAATGGTGCACCTATCGAACATAGTTTGCGATCGATGCGGGTTATTGTACGAGATCGCCCCGACTCTCAACCCAGTTACGAAGCACCCCTATTTTTTGATATAGATCCCACATCCGATATGCTGGCACTTTTAGGAGTTGGAACACTGGCACTTCGACGCATGGGAAGTGGACGAAACCGAGGAAGAGGTCACGTACAATGCACTCTACATTATTTAGATAAAAACCAAGGCCTTGACGAAGATATTACTAGAAAACACATTGACATTTTTGTGAAAATCCAATGAAAGCTATTACTTTTTTATTACATACCCAACAACCCATTCTCGCCACCTCATTACAAGGCGACCCCAACAGTGATGTTTCCCATTCTTATATTCCTGGAAGTACAATTCGGGGAATGCTAATTAGTCGCTATCTGCGGCAACAGCATATCCAAGACTTAGATATCCTGGATGAGAAAATCAGAAGCCTATTCTTTGACAGTCAAACTCGTTACTTGAATGCGTATCTGTTCGATCGCGAGAAAAAACAACGAACTTTACCAGTAACGCTGTGCCTGTACAAGAAGAAAGGGGAGGATTCACCTACGGAAATATACAATTTTATTCAATTAGCATCACCGCATCGCCCCGATGCTCCGAAAGGCTTAGATGATAAGTTTTGTATTATAGATGAGTACGGGTATATATCACTTTACAAAGAACTCCGAAGAATTAACATTCACAATCAGCGCAACCGTAAAAAAGGGAGAGGGACTAATAGCAGCGGTGCAGTATTCCGTTACGATGCTATTGATGCAGGACAAGTTTTTCAAGCTGTCGTATTGTGTAACTTTCAGAAAGATGCTGACACTATTAAGTCATTGCTGACACCTGCAAATGACGCAGAAACAATTAATGCTTGGATTGGTGGTTCTCAAAGTGCGGGTTACGGTCATGTCACGGTTGAGTTATTGCCTGATGAAGATACCTGGACGGAGATCAAAATTGATTGGGAAGAAAGAACCCAATATCGAAATAAACTCACTGTTACTCTATTGAGCGATACCATAATTCGTGATGACTGCGGCCAATCAACCACCGATATACAACAGTTTGTCAAGTTAATTTCACAGGCATTAGGTATAAAACTTAAACATATAGATACCTATGCCAGCAGTCTAAATGTAGGAGGGTTTAATCGCAAATGGGGTTTGCCACTACCTCAAGTTCCAGCTTTAGCCGCAGGTAGTGTTTTTGTCTTTGAACAACCCGAAGAACTTAATCCGCAGCAAATTCGTGATTTAGAAGCACAGGGAATTGGAGAAAGACGGGTGGACGGGTTTGGCAGAGTCGTTTTGAACTGGTTAAAAGAAGAAGGTCAAATAACTGTCGAAGCTGTCAATAGAGAACCTGACACCAGCCAAATTTATTGCAGTACCAAAGCTAAGGAAATCGCTGTGCAAATGGCAGAACGACTTCTCCGAAAAAAACTAGATGAATTATTACTAGAACAGGTGCAATCTAATACACCGAAAGATTCAAGGAACATTAAAAACAGTCAACTATCACGGTTAATAATTGTAGCCCGAACCGCCTTAACTGAAGGCAAGCCAGATCGACTTTATGAATTACTGGGCGTAGAGGATAATTTAGATAATTTGACTAAGACTGCTCGGACTCAGTTTAAGCAAACTGAGATAAATGGTAAAAAATTAGATGAGCAAATTAGAGATTGGTTGCGGCAACCTGATAGTTGGATTCTTCCAGCTTGGGGGGGTAAGAATAGTCATCTACTGAATGAGGAAAAAAAACCAACTATTACTATTGCTGGTCAACCCAAAACTCTTGATTATAATTTAGCTTTAGAATACACCCTACGGCTGATTATGGCAGTTGCTAAGAAAATGATGAAGGATAAAAACAATGACTGAACTTTATAGAACAGACCATCGCCATATTATCAAGCGTATCATTGTACGCGGTATTTTAGTGCTTGATACCCCAACTTGTTTAGGTCAAGGTGATACTGATAGTCCTACGGACTTGCCTTTGCTGCGGGATAGCCTCCATGAGAATTATGCCTTGCTCACAGGTTCATCGATTGCAGGTAGTTTGCGAAATTACTTGCGTGAGCGGGATAAAGATTACGATAAAAGCGAGAGCCGTAACGATCTAGCTACCAAATTATTTGGTGATTTATTTGCATATAAAGATGAAAAGGATGAAAAGGATAAAAATGAAACTGAAAAAATAAAACTAAGGGAGCAGGATAGTCAAAGTCTTATAATTATCGATGATGCTATCAGCACTAAACCTATCAAGTCTGAACTGAGAGATGGTGTGAAAATCAATAGCGCTACTGGAACCGCAGAAGATAAAGCTAAGTATGACTTAGAGTTGCTACAAGCTGGGACAGAATTTCCCCTTAGTTTTGAACTGCTGATAGAGAAACATAATGATGAAGCTAAGTTACTTAAAGCTTTAGCGATCGCACTCCAAGGCTTAGAACCTCAAAAAAATCCAAATGACTCTGAATCTCAAAATGATTCAAAAAGTGGCGAAATCTCCCTGGGAATGAAAAAGCGGCGCGGTTTTGGTCGCTGTCATGTCCAAGAGTGGCAGGTTTGGAGTTTTGACTTGGAAGATGCGGGCGATCGCAGAGCTTGGTTAGATTTTGAACATTGGCGCACAGGTTTATTACCCGATCGCGAAACTTATTCATCAATTGCTACAGCTCTTGGAGTATCGTTAGAGAATGAGAGCGATAAGCGCGATCGATTCCTCATCCACGCCGAATTCAAATTAGTCGGTTCTCTCCTCATCCGTTCCGGTCAAGATTCAACTGGACGCGCACC
>NZ_JAUBOJ010000310.1:0-9607 GCF_036700185.1 Microcoleus sp. BM001215392
TATCTTGATTTTGCTTCAGCAGCTTTGGGTAATGGTTTTGGAGTGTAAGAAGACTACGATTTCCACGCGATCGGCATTACCGATCGCATTAGCATACATGATGGCTAATCCCGATCTGGATAAACCGAGATTTGGGATGTTGACGAATGGTGATGATGTGTTGTTTGTGAAACTGATGGCTCAACCTACGCCCGAATACGGGTTATCGCGGGCATTTTCGATTTATACTGTACCAAGTGAATTGCGATCGGCGTTTCAAGTCTTGAAACATTTAGGACAAGGTATCAGTATTATTTAAGTTACGGTGGCCGACTAAAAATATCTCTATTTTTGCTTGGTAGGTTTCTCGCGAGATTGCATAATATACTCGATCGCGATCGTAATAATCAAAGTTATGCTGGTATTTCATCCCTACTTTTTCCATTACCCGTCGCGAGGCGATGTTTTCGGTATCCGCAACGGCGACAATTTTGTCTAGTTTCAATACCTCAAATCCATACTTGAGGCTAGCCGCTGCAACTTCTGATGCTAAACCTTTCCCCCAATACGCCTTTTCTAACACGTAACCGACTTCAACTTCAGATGTTTTGCCTAAGAAGCGCAGCCCTCCATCGCCGATCAATTGGTGATTTTCTTTATTAACAACAGCCCACAAACCGAAACCGTGTTTTTCCCAATCTGCGATTATCTCAAATAAATCGGCTGCTGTTTCTTCTCGATTCCTAACGCCTCTACTCAGATATTTCATCACTTCTGAATCGCTGTAGATGCGGTACAAATCGTCTAAATCGTCTGGCGTAAATTGTCTCAGATACAATCTGGCTGTTTCTATTTGTTGCATGATGGACAATCACTATTCTAGCAGGAAAATTGAAGGCATATCCTGGGGGTTCATCTCTATGAGTGCAAGGGCGAAGCATTTCGGCAAACAATTTGTTAGTCATAACCAGAGATTTATTGCCGAAATGCTTCGCCCCTACGAATATATTTGCATAAATGAGATGCACCCGAGGCTTGTAACAAATAGATGGGTAAAAGCAAGGTAACTCACACCCTACAAAACTACTTTGCTCCTATCTTTGCTACCAGCGTTTTGCAGCTTTCAACTAAACGGATAAATTCTGCCCGATAGCCTTCCTTATCTTGACCTTTTGCTTGATTTGCCAGCCTCAATACTTCATCAAAATTAGCGGTTCCCTTGTATTCAGAATCTCTCAAAACCATCCCGAAAGCAGCTACAGCAGCAGCAAACCTGAAGTTGGCAGAGGCATTTTCTAGTTTCACAGGTTTGTCGATTACTGACTGCGCAATCAACTGACTTACCGTCTCGTTAGGTTTTTTATAACGCAACTTTACCTGCATCAACTCGTCAGTTTGAGACGCAGAAGCAGTGGCTGGATTCGGTTGATATTTTAATGGATCGACTTCCGGCAATTTGACATCGCTGGCGACACCAACCGGAATAATTTCGTAAATTGCCGTTACCGAATGTCCAGCACCTAATTCACCCGCATCTTTTTTGTCATCGTTAAAGTCTTGATTTTGCAAAACTCGATTTTCGTAACCAACTAAACGGTAAGCTTGGACTTTAGCGGGATTGAATTCTACTTGAATTTTCACATCTTTGGCGATGGTAAATAGCGTGCCTCCCATTTGAGTGACTAATACTTTCTTGGCTTCCAGCAAACTGTCGATATAAGCATAATTGCCATTACCTTTATCGGCTAGCTGTTCCATTTTGGCATCTTGCAAATTGCCAGTACCAAATCCCAAGACGCTGAGAAAAACTCCTTGTTCTCGCTTTTCTTCGATCGTGCGAACGAGTTCGCCATCGCTGGAAACGCCGACATTAAAATCGCCGTCTGTTGCCAGAATAACGCGGTTGTTTCCTTGTTTGATAAAATTGTCTCTAGCAACTTTATATGCAAGTTGAATACCCGCTCCGCCTGCGGTAGAACCACCTGCTTCTAGCTTGTCAATGCTATCTAAAATCTTTTCTTTTTGGTTGCCCGGTGTTGGGGGCAAGACTAACCCGGCGGCTCCGGCATAGACTACAATGGTGACGCTATCTTTGGCTCGCAATTCGCTGACGAGATATTTCAAAGATGCTTTGACTAACGGTAATTTGTCGGGCGAATTCATGGAACCGGAAACATCTATGAGAAATACCAGATTGTTCGGTGGTAAATCTTTGGTGGAAATGCTTTTTCCTTGCAAGCCGATGTGGACTAATTTGTGTTGGGGATTCCAGGGAGCATTGGCGACTTCTGTATTGATTGAAAAAGGTCGATCGCCCTTTGGCTGCGGATAGTCGTAGGTAAAGTAATTAATTAGCTCTTCGAGGCGCACTGCATCTTTGGGCGGCATCACACCGCTGTTGATAAAGCGTCGGACATTGCTGTAGGATGCTGTATCTACATCAATGCCAAATGTGGAAAGCGGGTGGTTGCTAGGCCGCTGATAGGAGTTGTCATAAATGCGGTTGTATCCTTCGCGATCGAATTCTTGTCGGGGCAAGCTTGAAGGGGATTGCTGTTTAGTTGTTGGCGAATTAATGCCACCAAAATTCCTAGTTCTTAATGTATCTTGTCCTGTAAAATTCCCAGGAGTGCGATTGTCAAGGTTAAGTCTCACTCGTTGAGAGGGATTTGTTTGGGGAGAAGGCGGTGGTAAAGGTACAGAATTGGGTTCTGAAAGTGGGGGATTTCGATTTTGTTCCAATTCAGCACTGCGAGATTCTAAAGCCTCCACTCTGTCTGGAATCCGTACTAAATCAGTGGCAAATTCCGATCGCAAACGTTGCACAATTGCTAAATCTTCGGGGCTGACTGTTGGCGTACCTGCTGCGATCGCCCGATCGACGTTTACCAAACAACTATTTAAACTTACCGCAAACTCATAGCGTTTTAAAGGTCGATCGCCTAAAGTAGTACCAACCGGGGAGACAATCGGACAACTGTAGCGTTTTGCTAGGGATAGTAGCGCCTGAAAAGCCCAGCTATCCGGTGCAATTTGGGCCAATTGAGAGACATTTGCTGGGGTTGGTGCGTTGGTTTGGCGATCGACTTCCAGGGCGATCGTACTTTTGGGATTCATCCAGCAAAAAGTTAAAATTACTGGACTTAGCAGCACTATTTGCAACAAAAGTTTACGCATAGACTTTTACTCCCGAAGATATGTCGATCGCGATCTAGAATAATATACTACATCAGTTTCATAATAACGAGCGTTGTTTTCATATTTGAAACCAACTTTCTGCATCACCCGATGGGAGGCGATATTTTCCGGGCGGGCGATCGCAACTATTTTCCCAAACTTTAATATTTCAAATCCATAGTTTAGACTAGCCAAAGATGCTTCTGTTGCCAATCCTTGATTCCAATATAATTTGTCGAGGGTATAGCCAAACTCAATTTCCGGTGTTTTGTCCAGAAAACAAAGTCCGCAGCGCCCAATCATTGTACGATCTATTTAAAGTATAATTTAATTGAGTCTATAAAAGTCACCCAAGAACTGAGGTACCGAAAGATATTAATCTGTAGAGTGCGTCGCTGCGACCGCTTAGATTGAAATTGTAAATAATAGATGGCGACGCACATCCAGAAACCAGATCGAGGCTATATTTGCTACAATTATTAGTTGGGTTGTTAGCTGAAAGTGGGGGATTTCGATCGCCATCTTTAACCGAAATATCGCTCAGAGGAGGATTAGTTGTTCTGGGAACAACAAACGGAAGCAGTGCTAAGTCAGAGGCAAATTCCGATCGCATTGGAGAGCAACGCCCAGAAACGCAGTTTTTGTGCTGGTGCTATCCGGATTATTAGGTATTATAGCCGGATTTAAGAGTCAGGAGCATTGCCCTGAGACTGTCAAACGATCGGGAGCAGGATCGTCTCTACTCTGGGAAACTTGACCGAAAGCAATTTGGTTACAAGCCCCCGGATTTATACGTGGAGAGAGAAACATCTTAATTCTCTTTGCAAGCCCCCGGATGTATCTGTAGGGTCGCTTTCTTCAATCTAAAATCTAAAATCTAAAATCTAAAATCGCTTGACGGGTGAATGGGATTTGGAGAGAAATTTTACACAATTTTGAACTATGAACTCAGACTCAGAATTTATTTGGGAAGTCGCAGTTAAATTTGCAAACGAAATAATCAATATCAAAACAAACAAAAATTTAAGTAACCTTGAAGAGGACGTGTTCAAAGGTTGCTGGGAAGATAAGGATTATCAGGAAATCGCCGAAAAGCTTGGTTATTCTATTGGTCACATTACTGCGGTTGGTAGTAAATTATGGAGCAAGCTTTCAGAAGCATTAGGAGAACCAGTTAGTAAAACAACTTTTCGGCAACCGTTGAGAAGAGAATGGGAGAAACGACGCATTCATAGCACCACACCTGCACCTTTAGTAGAAACGCCATTTCTGAAATCAATAGAGCGGGATTTTACTTTTTATATAGAGCGCCCTCCTATTGAAGAACGTTGTTACTCAGAGATTGTCAAGCCCGGATGTTTGCTGCGAATTAAAGCGCCTTGGCAGACAGGAAAAACGGAGTTAATCTCAAGAGTTATGGATTATGCCGAACAAAAAAGATATCGAACAGTAGTTTTAAATTTGCGAGACGCCACCAGAGAAGATTTCAGTAATTTGGATAAATTCTTGCAGTGGTTTTGTAATATCATCGCCGACAGATTAGAGTTGACTGCCAGCGTCGAAGAACAGTGGCATAAAAGTATTGGTAATAGCAAGATTAAATGTCGCAGCTACTTTGAGAAGTATGTGTTACCAGGAGACACTCCCTTAGCCTTAGCTTTAGATGAGGTAGACCGAATTTTTCCGTATCGGGAAATTGCCAGCGAGTTTTTAGGGATGTTGCGAACTTGGCATGAAGACGCTAAAACTCGCCAACTCTGGCGACAACTTCGGCAAGTTGTGTTGCATTCAGAAATCTACACTGAGGTTGATATCAATCAGTCTCCGTTTAATGCTGGATATGAGATGACATTAACAGATTTTAACCAAGAGCAAGTGCTAGATTTAGCACGGAAGTATAAACTAGACTGGGAGCTAGCAAAAGTTACACAATTAATGGCTATAGTGGGAGGACATCCCTATTTAGTGGGAGAAGCGATCGAACATATAGCGCAACAAGATACAACGCTTGAAGAATTGCTGAAAACATCTCACACAGCATGGGGAATCTACAGCCGCCATTTAGAAAGACACTGGAGGAATCTGCAATCTAATCCTGAACTGGCTGGTGCTTTTCAAAAGATAGTTCTGGCTGATTCTCCGGTAGAATTTAACTCCCAGTTAAATCAAAGTATGGTAGTGAAATTAAATGAATTGGGACTGGTGAAGCTTTTGAACAATTGTGCAATTGCACGTTATGAATTGTACCGCCAGTATTTTCGCGATCGCTTTCAAGATAACCTATGAGTGCAACACACAACAAAAGTAACTCTTATCAAGTAGGGGGAAGTCTGCCAGAGTCTGCTCCCACTTATGTAGTACGAGAGGCAGACTCCGAACTGTATGAAGGGTTAAAAAGCGGTTCTTTTTGTTACGTTTTAAACTCCCGACAGATGGGTAAGTCGAGTTTGCGGGTACGAACAATGGCAACCATGCAACAAGAAGGATATGCTTGTTGTGCAATTGAAATGAGGGATATTTGCAGTTATGAAGTAACACCAGATGAATTTTTTGGCAGTTTTCTCAGCCTGTTAGTAAGTGGATTCAATTTGGAAGTCGATCCTGGAGACTGGTGGTACAAATATCAATATCTGCCGCCATCAATGCGATTGAGTAAGTTTGTCTCAGAAGCAGTGCTCGACAAGGTTAATCAAAATATTGTTATCTTCGTCGATGAAATCGATAATGTTCTGAATCTCAAGTTTAAAGATGATTTTTTTGCATTTGTTAGTAGCTGTTATAATAAACGTGCAGATCGTCCAAAATATAATCGCCTCACTTTTGCGTTACTGGGAGTGACAACACCTGCGGATTTGATTGCTAATCATCATTTTACACCTTTTAACATTGATAGTCTTGCCGTTGAACTGGCTGGTTTTCAGCGAGAGCAAACCGAGCCTTTAGAGCAAGGATTGCTTGGGGTAGTTGACAATCCCAAAGCAGTGTTAAAAGAAATCTTAAAATGGACGGGCGGGCAACCGTTTCTCACACAATGGCTGTGTCAACTGGTTAGTACATATTCTTTATGCTTTCATCCTCATGATGAATCAGATTTAGTAGCTACAATTGTACAGAAACGGATCATCGAGAATTGGCGGGCGCAGGATAAGCAGCAGCATTTACAGACAATATGCGATCGCATCCTTAGTAACGAACAGCGAATCTCTAGATTGTTGGGATTGTATCAACAAATTTTGCGAGCTGGTAAAATTGTCAGCGACGATAGCTTTGAACAAATGGAATTACGGCTATCGGGGTTAGTAGTTAAGCAGCATGGATTTTTGAGAGTTTACAACCGGATTTATCAATCTGTCTTTGATGAGGCGTGGGTTGAGAAAGAGCTAGCTGCCGTGCGCCCTTATGCAGGGGCGATTAGTGCTTGGGAAGCATCTTCATGTCAAGATTATTCACAGCTTTTGCGCGGGCAAGACTTGCGGAATGCTCAACAATGGGCTGTTGGTAAAAGTTTAAGCGATTTGGATTATCAGTTTTTAGCAGCAAGCCTAGAGTTGGAGAAGCAAAATATTCAAATTGCTTTAGATGCAGAACAAGAAGCCAGTCAGATATTAGGTGAGGCTAACCTAACGCTACAAGAAGCTAATCAGACCTTGACTCAGGCACAAAAGAAAGCTCGGCGGATAATTGGCTTTGGGTTCTCTGTACTGGCGATCGTCTTTGTTGCGATCGTAATCTTAGTAAAATGGGCAGACATCCGTGTCAGGAAAGCAGAGCATCAAAAAAATTTGACAGAAATCGCTGAACTAAATGCTTTATCTAAAGTTGAACTTTACTCAAACAATCAGCTTGAAGCATTATTATATAGTGTAAAAGCAGGTAGTCAATTACTCCAAACAGATGCACCGACAGCTCTCAAAAATAAGATTGAGAAGCAACTCAAACAAGCGCTCGACGAAGTACAAGAACGCAATCGATTGGAGGGACATAAGGGTACAGTCTTCAGTGTTAATTTTAGTCCAGATGGCAAGACTATTGCTAGTGGTAGCGTTGATAAAACTGTTAAAATTTGGGGAATTGACGGCACTTTACTCAAAACTTTAGAAGGGCATAACGCCACCGTCTATAGCGTAAGTTTTAGCCCCAATGGGCGACTGCTTGCCTCAGCTAGCGGTGATAACACCATCAAACTTTGGAGCCTGGAGAGCAACCAAGTTAAAACTTTGTCTGGTCACAGTGAACCAGTCTTAAGCGTATGTTTTAGTCCCGATGGACGACTACTTGCCTCAGCTAGCGATGACAGCACCATCAAAATTTGGAGCCTTGAAAGGGGAAGTTTACTCACAACCTTAAAAGGGCATCAAAAGTCGGTCTTAAGTGTGAGTTTTAGCCCTGATAGCAAGACTATTGCCAGTGCTAGTTCGGACAATACAGTCAAACTTTGGAGCCTTGATGGCAGAGAGCTTAAAACCTTAAATGGTCATAGTGATACGGTCTTAAGCGTGAGTTTTAGCCTTGACGGCAAAACCATTGCCAGTGCTAGTTTAGACAAAAAAATCAAGCTGTGGAATAGAGATGGCAGCTTGAGTAGAACCCTCGAAGGACATGACTCTGGAGTATATAGTGTAAAGTTTAGTCCTGACGGTAAAACCCTTGCTTCAGCCAGCGGTGACAAAACAATCAAACTATGGAGTAGGGCGAATGGTAGCGAACTCCTGACCTTCAAGGGGCATACTGGTGGAATCATTAGTTTAAGCTTCAGCCCCGATAGCAAAACCATTGCTAGCGCTAGCGAGGACTATACTATTAAATTATGGAGCACCGATCGTACTTTGCTCAACACCCTCAAGAGTCATGACAATCGAGTTTTTAGTGTGAGTTTCAGTCCCGATGGCAAGACTCTTGCTAGTGCCAGCGTTGACAAAACTGTCAAACTTTGGGGTAGTAAAGGTCGTCTCCTAAAAAATTTAGATCGGCATATTGATAAAGTTTATAATATAAGTTTTAGCCCCGATGGCAAAACCATTGCTAGTGCCAGTGAGGACAAAACAATCAAACTCTGGAGTCTCGATGGCAAAGAACTTAAAACCCTAAATGGTCATAGCAATGCAGTCACAAGCGTAAGTTTTAGTCCTGATAGTAAGACTATTGCCAGTGCCAGTGATGACAAAACAATCAAACTCTGGAATCTTGATGGCAAGCAACTTAAAAGCTTAGAGGGGCATAACGCGGCAGTCAAAAGTGTGAGTTTTAGCCCTGATGGCAAGACAATTGCTAGTGCTAGTTATGACAAAACCATCAAACTTTGGAGTAAAGACGGCAGGGAACTTAAAACTCTCAAGGGTCATCAAGATGTGGTTAACAGCGTAAGTTTTAGCCCTGATGGCAAGACTATTGCTAGTGCCAGTAATGACAAAACCATCAAACTTTGGAATCTCGATGGTAGAGAACTCAAGACCTTAGAAGGACATAGTGGTAGAGTTTTTAAAGTAACTTTCAGCCCCGACGGCAAGACGATTGCCAGTGCCAGCAATGACAGAACAATCAAACTTTGGAGTCTGGATGGCAAGGAACTTAAAACCTTTAAGGGACACGATCGTGGTGTCGGCAGTGTAAGTTTTAGCCCCGACGGCAAAACCCTTGCGAGTGCTAGTTTCGATAAAACCATTAAAATCTGGGATCTTGATGGTTTAGAATTGAAAACTTTAAATTTGGAACAACTTTTAGCATCCGGTTGTGGTTGGCTGCACGATTATTTGAACACCAACACTCATTTTAGCAAGAGAAGTGAGTATCATCTTTGTGATGACATGAAGACAAGCACATCTCAAGAACGGGCTAGAAGCCCGTTCCACAAAGAGTGAGTTTTCTTGTGGGGTGGGCATCCTGCCCGCCCGTAAAAGGCTTATTGAAAATGGTGCAAGATCTCAGTATTAACCATTAATTTTTTAAGATCTTACGATCGCAAATGCCACCGGGAGGATGGCACGTATCTTCTGGTTGAGCCTTCTGAGCCATGTATAAACCACCATCTTGCTGGAGATTACTCAATACACTACGTTCAGTCGGTTGTACAGATGAAAACATCTGTTTAGCCAAGCTTAGACCTGTAATTACCATCAATGTTGGCAACACCATTAATCTTGCCAACATCATCGTTCTCATGACAAGTTTATTTTCCATATCTAGTTAAATTTTGACCTATGAATTAAGTATTCATTCTCGTTTGCCAGTAAATTTCCGGAAAAAAGAGCCCGAAAAAAGCCACAACGTGAGAGTCACAAGTGGAGAACATAAATAATATCAATTCCGGTTGCACCGGAATGATAAATCGGACACTCCAAAAGCCCTTCTTCGTGTCAACTTAAGCTGTGAGTCCACCATTCCTCCCACTCGCCCAGCAGTCCGCCAGGGAATCAATTCCCCCTCTTATAGCGAAAGTCCTCTCAAAGAGGAC
>NZ_JAUBOJ010000311.1:0-1671 GCF_036700185.1 Microcoleus sp. BM001215392
TCCTCGGAGATCCCTTTAAATCCCCCTTAAGAAGGGGGACTTTGAGTAAGTTCTTATCCCCCCCTTTTTTAAGGGGGGCTAGGGGGGATCGGTCTTATCTGAACCGTATTGGGTTATAGCTTAGAAAATTAGCGACTCTGAATTCTAGAAAAAAATTGCGATCTTTTATTAAATTATTGCGATCGCCCTGACAGGAATTGTTTCGGTGTCATCCCCAGCAGGCGCTTGAAACATCGAGTCAAGTGACTTTGATCGCAAAATCCGACTCGCAAAGCAATATCTGCGATGCTCAGTTTGCTCTCTTGCAATAAATATTTGGCTTTCTGGATGCGGCGCTGCAAGATATACTGGTGGGGTGTTAAGCCCGTACTTTGTTTGAACAGACGCAAAAAGTGATAAGGACTGATTTGGGCGATCGCAGCAAGCTCAATTAGCTTTATGTCTTCATGAAGATGTTCGTTGATATACTCGGTTATCTGTTGCAGTTTGGATTTAGATAATCCATCCGTATAGCTGGAAAGCCGAGGTTGTGCGGTGCAATAATTCCGCAACAGGTGAATTGCTAATGCGGTTTTAAGACTGTCAACCAGCAAATAACCGCCGATTTTGCCAAATTCTAATTCTTGTCTTAAAGCGCCGAATATCCCTTGAATCAGGATATCTTGTTCTTCCATGTAATGAGGGATCAGTTCAATGCGATCGCAATTTACCAAATCTTGACCGACTTGTTCCAGGAGTGTAGGGGCGATCGCCAAAATGGTAAACTGAGCTAAAGTATTCCAATTGCAGCGCTGGGAAATACCCGCCGGAATCACCGCAATATCTCCTTGATTCCGGGATTCTGTTTTCAGCTTACCATCCAACCACCGTTCTCCCGATCGCTCTCCCGATACCTCAACATCAGGACAATGCGCAATAACGTGCCATGTACCTTGATGTTCGGGCGTGTCAAACTGCGGCTGTTGATGGTGTTCGTAATAGATATTATCCCATCCCGAACTTGTCAGGATAGCAGGCTGAGGCAACAAAAAGTCTGTTGCCTTTGCTTGGCTAAAATCAATCAGTTTTACCTCTGGTTCCGATGTTCTCATCTTTTATAGCAAGCGCGCGGGCAGTCAGAAACCGGGTTTTTACCCGAATACTCGATCGCAGTAGAGAAACCCCAAAAAACCTGGTTTCTTTAGTTTTGATGCGTAGGCCAGAAACCTGGTTTTTACGAAAATACTTGATGACAGTGTAGAAACCCGAAAAAACCCGGTTTCTTTGGTCGAAGTGATAAGTTTTGTCTTTGGGAACCTCACCAAACAGAAAAATCTTAAGTGCTTGGTTCAGTCATACAAAACACGTTCAGCTTATTGCCATCAAGATCCCGGAAATATCCCACATAAAACCCCGGTAACGTGCCTCTTGCCCCTGCTGCTCCTTCATCCTTAGCGCCAAGTTCGATCGCCTTGTTATAAACTAAGTTGACTTTTTCTCGACTGTCAACTTGAATTGCGATCATTACGCCATTGCCAACAGTTGCTTCGTTGCCATCAAAGGGTTTTGCAACAGCAAGTCCTGGCATCTCTGGAGAAATGCCCCATGCGATAAATCGGTCAACTTCCATGACTCGTTGAGCGCCAATTTCAGCAAGCAAAGTATCATAAAACTTGGCTGCACGTTCAAGAT
>NZ_JAUBOJ010000311.1:1771-9592 GCF_036700185.1 Microcoleus sp. BM001215392
TGAGCGCCAATTTCAGCAAGCAAAGTATCATAAAACTTGGCTGCACGTTCAAGATTGTTTGTGCCGACTGTAACGTATCCGATCATATTTTTTGTCCTTTCTGTGATGTTAAGATGAAGAAAAGTCTTTAAGGAAATCACAACAGAGTTTAACTGTAATGCTCCTCGACTTCTTAGTCGGCGTCGGGCGGACTTCGTGTGTGTAGACGCGGTTTCAACCGCCGAGTTTATTCTATGGCTTGAATGCACTCGGGACTGTCTTTGCTGGGACTGTTGACGATCGCACTTACGGCATTTCCTATCATGGCTGCTGGATCGTAGGGCTTTAACAGTGGCAAAACTTGCTGAGCATTTTTAATTGAGGGGTCAAGCCACTCTTCCCAATCACTTGCGGGCAAAATCACCGGCATTCGATCGTGCACGGGTTGCACTGTTTCATTAGCAGCAGTAGTAATTATACTGCAAGATACAATCTTTTCTGCTTCGGGAGATTCCCAATTTTCCCACAAACCGGCAAACGCAAAAGGTTCGCGGTTTGCCATTGTAAAATAGTAAGGCTGTTTTTTCTTGCCCTGCGGTTGCCATTCGTAGAAGCCGTCAGCGACGATCAAACACCGCCTGTGCTTGATGGCGCTGCGAAAAGCTGGTTTTTCTGCTACAGTTTCCGATCGGGCATTAATCGTATGGCTGCCTATTTTCATATCTTTTGCCCAACTTGGAATCAAACCCCAGCGCATAAATTGGAACTGTCGCTCAATTTTTTCGGAATCGACTGTGACGGTAGCAATTGATTGAGTTGGAGCGATATTGTATCGCGGTTTGATGTCGGGAACTTCCGAGAGTTTGAAGAATTCGGCGATGATTTTAGCTGGAGTATTTAAAGTGAATCGTCCGCACATAATTTATAGTTGGTATTAACGCGGTTTTTTCTCAAGTCCGTCAGTCCGGCAGGGGTTTAAACCCCTGCCTCAAAGCTAAAGTCGGTTGAAACCGACTGAAAATTTTGACGGAAATCTATATCTATTTTAGTCCTCTTTTAGAGGACTTTAGCTATGAGACAGGGGTTTTTAACGGGTGCATCCCATTTTTGCAAATATATCCGTAGGGGCGAAGCATTTCGGCAATAAATCTCTGGTTCTCACTAATAAATTTTATGCCGAAATGCTTCGCCCTTGCCAAATAGAGATGCACCCTTTTTAACCCCTGTCGGACTGTCGGACTCAACCCGTTTCTTGTCTTGTATTTTGAAAAAGGTAGATGGAAATTTACCCTTGGGTGGGGGCGGGTTTTTGAGATTATTCGTATTAAGCCGAGATGGTTGGCGAACCCGCCCCTACGAGACACTGCTAAATTCTGGAATCTTTGCAGCTAGCCATTCTTTACGCAACTTGTCAATAGCTAACTCTTTGAATTTAGCTTCTACTTCAATCCAAGGAGCATCATAATAACAATTGGGCATATCTGCAATCAAGTCGCTGTGGCGCGGATCGGCAAAAAATTCTCGCCCGTTTGATATGTGCACTAATTGCCATTCTGGAACCCGCCAAGTAGTCTTTGCTGCTGCTAGCATTTCGGCGACATTCGGATCGTCGTAAGTTTCTAAATGTTCGTGAATGACGTGGTGGTGCGCGTCAAAAACCAGCGGTACTGCGGTATCGAGACACACTTCTAAAAGTTCTGAGGTACTGTAAGCGTATTCGTCGTTTTCAAAGGTTAAGCGCGATCGAATGGATTCGGGTAAATCGCGGATGACTGATTTGAGTTGCGAAGTACGATCGCCCTTACCGCCGTGAATGTTCATCAGCGCCCGGGAATCTCGGGGCTGTTGCAACATATCCATAATTAAAGCATGAGTCGCCAGAATTTTAATGCTGTTTTTCACAACATCCGGCTTGTCGGAACTGAGGACGACAAATTGATCGGGGTGGAGTACCAAACGGATGTTGAGGTCAATTGCGCGAGATCCCACTCGGTGCAATTCCTCACTCATCGAGCGCAGCACTGCTTCCCCCAAATCAGTATCTGCAAAAGGGAAGAGTGCAGAAGTCATGCGATACAATTTAATGTTATTTGCGTAGCAGAAATCTATCGCTTTGTCAAGTCTTTTTAAGTTGTCTGCATACAACTCGCACAACACTTTTTCTTGTTCAATTTCTGTTAGCTGCAACAGCCGTTTCCGCGTGACCGTGCGGAAACGAACTTCATTGGAAGCCGTAATGCAGACCAATCCTAATTCTGGCTGTTTTTGACTTGATAACACTTGGTTAATATTGCTCCTTCCAATAATATCTAGCTTTAATCTTATTTTAACATAGGTTCGATCGTTCGGACTTCAGTCCTGAATTTGGAGGGACTTGCATTCCCCACTACAAACTTGAAGATAGCATAGGTTTGTAGTAAGGACTTTAGTCCTGAATTTGGAGGGACTGAAGTCCGAACGATCGAACCTTAATTCAACATAGGTTTGATCGTTCGGAATGCAAGTCCTTAATTTGGAGGGACTGAAGTCCCCACTACAAACCTTTCATCCCCGCAAACGCCCCGATCGCATAATGCTAATAATCAACCAAAAACCCAAAAAACTCGCCGCCCCAAACAAACCGTTGCTCAAAAAAGATAGCTGAGCAGTTTGCGCGTTAGAAGAAATAATTGCCGCCCCGACAATCAGCGAACCTACGACAATACTAAAAGAAAGTCGGTTCGCAGAATCACCCACAGTGCGGCGCAGCGGATCGAGTTCTTTGATGCTCAAGTTCCACTTCAAAGTTTCTGAAGTAACCCGGTCTAAAAGCACTTCCACCTGTCGCGGAGATTGCAAAGATAAACTTTTTAGATCCAAAGCCGTTCTCAGCAGAGCTTGCACCGGGTCATCTCCCAATAACTGACGCCGAAACATATCGGTCATCAGCGGTTTTACCTGCTCTACAATATTGAATCTGGGATTAAAAGAGCGCGCCAGTCCTTCCAAATTAGCTAAAGTTTTTGCATACAAACCGAGATTGCTGGGTAGCCTAATTTTATTTTTTCTGGTAATTTCCAGCACTTCATAAAATATTTCCGACAAGTTCATTTGCGACAAGCTGACATTGTAATACTTTCGCAGCATTCGAGCTAAATCGTTTTCGAGAACAGCTAAACTTTTAGGTTGAGCAAATTCTGCCATTTGCAATGTTAATTGAGCGCAGCGCTGAGCGTCTAAATCGACAATTGACAGCAACATTTCTGTCAGATTCTGTTGGGTGCGCGGGTCTAATCGGCCGACCATACCGCAGTCTAGCAAAGCTATCCGGCCGTCTTTGAGATAAAATAAATTGCCGGGATGCGGGTCGGCGTGAAAGAATCCGTCGATATACAACTGTTGGAAGAAAACGCGGCAAAGTAGGGTTGTAATTTCTTCGCGTTCGGCATTGATATCTCCTTTGTGACCAATTCCTTGCAAATCCCCTAACAAAATTGGCACTCCGTTCAGCCATTCCATTACTAAGAGTTTTTTGGTGGTCAACTCCCAGTGAATTTCTGGTAGCACAACTTGTTTGGGGTCAAACCATTTACTTTTAGATAAGTTGGTACGCAATTCGTCGGTGTAGTTTGCTTCTTGAATGAAGTCTAATTCTGCACGCATGGCGATCGCAAATTCTTCGGCTAAGGCGACAATATCGTATTGTTGACCGAAGTCTGTGAGCATGACAAGTTCTGCTAAACCTCGGAGCACGGCGATGTCTTGTTCGATGACAATATCGATACCTGGGCGCTGAACTTTCAGGGCGACTTCGCGGCCGTCTTTTAAAGTAGCTTTGTGCGTTTGGGCGATCGAACCTGCGGCGATCGCCTGAGTGTTAAATTTAGCGAAGGTATCTTCGATCGACTGTTTGAGTTCCGTGCGCACGATTGCTTCTACTTCCGACCACGGTACGGGCGGTACTTCGGCTTGTAGAGTGGAGAGAGTTTCGATGTAGGCGGCCGGTAACAAGTCGGGGCGGGTACTCAGCAATTGCCCCAATTTGACAAATACTGGGCCTAATTCAACCAGGATGTTGCGCAGAACTGCGGGAGTTGGGAGACTGGGGGCGTCGGTTTTGCGGCCGGTGAGGAGACTTTTCATGTAGTCCCAACCGTTGCGGAAGACGACCTCTAGAATTTCTCCCTTGCGAGAAGTGTTTTGAACTAGGCTGAACACGTGGCCTCCGGGTCGATCGGGTTTAAGGGCTATATAACTACTAGGATAGCGCTGTTAACCAAGCTGACCTTGGTCTTGAGGAATAACTTTGAAGGGTGAGGGAGACTGGAGGGGGGAAAAGGGCGATCGGGATGAAGCCATTACTCCCGATGGTATTATGGACTCTATGGTCTAGAGTTTTATGAATGGTATGTTACCAAAAAGTATCGATCGGGGTTTCCTCACGTTGACCCTTAATTAGTTTACTGTGCTACAAATTAAATTTACCTATGAGTATTGAACTTGTATCGGCTAACATTAAAAACTTTAGGAGCTTAGGCGATCTCACATTGAATTTTAAAAATTTAACCATTTTAGTGGGCTGCAATTCTAGCGGAAAGTCTAATTCTTTACAGGCGTTATCGATGCTCAGCTTGATGCTAAAAATTGGTTCTCCCCCCCCTGTGGAGTTCATGCAAAGATTCTTGAGATTTGGGGGAAATAAAGATATTACTTTTTCTATTACTGTCAAAGAAGCTAAGAAAATAGCCAATTATACTGTATCTGTGGCTCTAGAAGAAGGGAAATCATATTGTTCGCGCGAGCAACTTTTGATAGGTAGATATAAAGTAATAGACATTAAAAATGGCGTGGGTAAAGTGCGAGATGAAAATGGGAAAAATGCTCAAAACTATCAATCTAAATCTGGCTATTTAGCATTAAAGTCTGCCGGTGATTTTGGGAACAGACCATTTACTAGCAGACTTGCAGAATTTATCATAAATTGGAACTTCTACGATTTAGATCCTGAGTTGATGAGAGGTAGTCCTATGTTTGTAATTGACGACAATATTGTAATGGACAGAGAAAACATTCCCAGTCTGGGCAGCAGAGGTAGGGAAATTGAAGATGTTTTGATACACTGGGCTGATAAAGATCTAGAGAAGTTTCAATTAGTTAGTCAAGAACTTAATGATTGCATGGGGATTAGATTAAAATTTGAGGAAGGGAATAAAGTATCGGACAACGGTAGTGTGGCGATTGATTTATCTAACCTTAGAGGAATAAAAATCAAAGTATTGGAAAAAGGTAGTTTAGAGATTCCTTTATCCAATATGTCAGATGGTACTCTCCGAATTATGGCTTATTACGTGTTACTTCATCAAGATCAGCTACCTACACTGATTGGGATTGAAGAACCTGAACGCAATCTTCATCCAGGACTGCTAAGAGAGGTTGCATCTGTAGTAAAAAGACTGTCTCAAAAAACACAGGTAATTATTACAACTCATAGTTCCCAGTTACTTGATTGTTTCAATTTGGATGAAATAAACTCAGATGTTTCTGTACTGCTTCTAAGCAAAATAGATGACGTTGGAACACAGGCTTTTCCCGTAGATGAGTTAGGGAAGAGTCGGGATGATTTATCTGAATGGATGAGAGACTTTGGAGTAGGCAGTGCAATTTATCACAGTCATCTACTACAAGGAATTTTAGAACAATAGTATGAGTAATATTCTTATCTGGGCTCCAGAGTCAGATTTTGATAGTAAAACTGTTTGCTGTATAGCTAAGAAGATTGTTCAATACTATGACTCCAATATAACTGTTTCGGATAGTTCTAAAATAGCTTTCAATCAAGCCATCAAAAAAACCGGAGGGGATGGTTTAAAAAACGCAGTTGATATTTATCTTAAAAACAGCGAATTAGTAATATTTTTGCTTGATGCAGATGGCGTACAATCAGAAGCTAAACGATTGCAAGAACCTAACTCTCTCATTAACAGAATTAAGAAAGTTGTAGAACAATCTCAAGGTAAAGCTTTGTTAATACTCATACGTCAAGAACTTGAAGCTTGGTTATTAGTTGACTGTCTTGGCATTTGTTGCTACTTTACAAAAAATCTCGGAACTAGAAACGATCCGAAATGGGAAAAGTTTGCTAAAAAATATCAAATAGGTCAAACAGATTTGATAATTGAAGCTGAATCGGGAGGGAAAAATGCTAAAGAGTATTTAGTTAATTTTTCTAAAGATATTGTCAAAAAGATAAATCCTAAACTGAAAGATAGAGATTTAAAAAAACAGCAATATTCTGAGAATGACTCAGATAAAGTTGCCGAGAAACTAGAGATTACCGATCAAACGATCGCCCGAAACAACTCATTAAGTGAATTTGCTCAACATTTTAAGAAGAAAGTAGATTCTAATGAATAAGTGGGCTTTTATTCGGTTCAGTCCAGAAGTTCGTAGTAAAAACTTTAGTCCTTGTGGCTTTGTTGAGTAAGAAAGGACTGAAGTCCTTACTACGAACCTGTTTTTATAGTGCGGTGCAGCCCTTACAATAAATGTTTCAACTTTTCATCTTCTCCCAACACCTTGATGACCTGTTTTATCTCCTGCGTCCTGTCTTTTTTCACAATCAAAGTCACATTCCCATCTCTGACAACGACGACATCTTCTAAACCAATGGTGACGATGACTTCATTCTCATCCGCTGCATAAAAGATAGCGTCCTTGGTATCAATTCCGATGTGTTTTGCTAACTCGACATTCGGCTTGTCTCCTTGTAGCAAACGGGCGATCGCATTCCAATCACCTAAATCGTCCCAACTAAAGCCTACAGGCAAAACACAAGCTTTTTGGGTCTTTTCCATCAGCGCGTAATCGATGCTAATTTTCGGCAATTCCGAATAAGCAGCGGCGCCTTTTGCTTCCAAAGCTGCCATCATTTCCGGTAGATAATTTCGCAATTCTGTCAAGACAGTGCCGACTCGAAATACGAATATTCCGCCATTCCAGCTAAACTTGCCACTGTTTACAAATTCCTCAGCCGTGGCGCGATCGGGCTTTTCGGTAAATCGGGCGACGCGATAAGCTGGAAAACCGCCAAAATTGCCAATTTCCTCGCCTTGTTCGATGTAGCCGTAGCCAGTGGAAGCATAACTCGGCTTGACTCCCAAAGTGGCGATCGCACTTTCCTTTCTCGCCAAATCAGCAGCCGCCTCCAAAGTCTTAATAAACTCCTCGGGTTCCCCAATCCAGTGATCCGCGGGGAAAAAACCAACAACCGCATCCTCACCGTAACGCTTCGCAGTTTCTATCGCAGTCCAAGCCACCGCCGGCGCAGTATCTCGGCCTTCCGGTTCCGCCAGCAAATTCTCCGGAGGTAGCAGCGGCAGTTGTTCGCGCACTCCCGCAGCCAGCATTTCGGATGTTACTACCCACAAATCTTCCCAGCCGTTACCTAATGTTAATAGTCTTTCCGCTGTAGCTTGCAGCAAACTCTTGCCGCTACCGTCGAGACTCAAAAACTGTTTGGGGCGCTGCTTGCGGCTGAGCGGCCAGAAGCGTTCGCCTTTACCGCCGGCGAGGATTACGGGAATTAAGGTTCTACTCATGGTTTAAAGTTTAAACAGTTCACGTCAATTTTGCTTTGATATCGGTAGCTACACGGCAATGCCCATTAGTCTCAATTTAAGACTAAAACTCCTGATAAATCTCGTTTGTAGCCGAGGCCAGATCCCCCTAAATCCCCCTTAAGAAGGGGGACTTTGAGAAGAATTCTCTCCCCCTCCCCGAATCATTGCGGGGACTTTGGCTGCTTCTTGTCCCCCCCTTCCTAAGGGGGGTTAGGGGGGATCTGGCCTCATCGCCAAACAGCAG
>NZ_JAUBOJ010000312.1:0-9574 GCF_036700185.1 Microcoleus sp. BM001215392
ATAACTTATATGCGGTCATGCTTCTTCAGGCTTCCAAAACCAGATGCACCCAGCACCCATGAAGGTTTGCTTCCTTTTGCACCCGGCAATAGCACAAATCTCCAGTTGTATATCAGATTTTTGATAAAGGCTATAATTCCTCTAAAGTTTGGGCTAATTTCGTTGGAGTTCCTGACAGCGTTGCAGATAATTTTGGGCTACCTTATCCAGCGGATTCTTTTGGATGCAATCAGCAAACAGTTGTGCTGCTTCTTGATGTTTAGCAGCGCCGTAATTGTACAGCGCTTCGACAAATATTGGTAAAGTTGCTAACTTACCCTCTTTCAATTCTGGTGTATCGGCATCAAATACTTCGTAAATCGTCACCAAATCCGATTTACCTTTTACTCGAACACAGCCAATATTTCGGATTGCATAACTTGCGGGTTCGCTCAATCTTAAAAAAGTATTTTGAGTAATCAACATCGACACTCCATAACTTTTTGTCAAGCTTTCCACCCGCGAGGCTAAATTCACCGCGTCGCCAATCACCGTACTGTCCATCCTGTTTGTCGAGCCAACTGTTCCTAACATCAATGAACCCGTATTGATACCCAGCCCAATTTTAATTGGTGGGGAGCTGCAACTAATTAGATGTTGATTGTATTCATCGAGACTGTGCAACATAGAAATTCCTGCTTTGACTGCATTGTCTGCACTGTCGGCGAACAAAGCCATAATTGCATCGCCAATATATTTATCAATAAAGCCGTGATTTTGAATAATACTCGGCTCCATTCTACTCAAATAGCAATTAATAAAATTGAAATTTTGTTGAGGTGTCAGGCTCTCAGAAAGAGATGTAAAATCCCGAATATCAGAAAACAATATTGACATTTCCTTTTCCACGCTGTCACCGAGTCGAATGTCGCTCAAGCTGTCGTGGCTTAGCAGCGATACAAATTCATTGGGGACAAAGCGTTTAGCAGCTTCTGTTAATTTTAATTGCTGTGACAGAGCAACTTCTAGCTCTTGATTAATTTTCCGAAGTTCGGCATTTTGTTCTGCTAGTTTTTTATCCTGACTGTAGCTGTGGACGGCTTCTGTTACAGTCAGTTGTAAGTCTTGAGTTTGCCAAGGTTTGCCGATGTAGCGGTAGAGTTTTGCCTGCTTGATGGCATTTCCTACCGCCTCAATAGTCGCCTGACCCGTCAGCATCACTTTGAGAGTTTTGGGAGAAATTTCGTGAACTAGCCGCAACAATTCATCTCCTTTCATGTCAGGCATTACGTAATCTGAGATAATCAAAGGGATTTCATAGCCGTCTTCGAGCAATTCAGCAATTAACTCTAGGGCATCTTTACCTCCTTCGGCAATTTCAATTTGATAAGTATTCCCTAAAGCCTCTTTTAATTCAGTCTTAAGGCTTTTGAGAATAGTTTTTTCATCGTCTACGCAAATAATGACTTGTTTGGTCATAACGATAAGGCTGTTTTAATGGTTTCGATTAACTCGGATTCCGACCAAGGTTTCTGCAAACACCGATGGAGGTTGGCTTCGTTAAAAGCCCTATTCACTGCCAATTCATCGGCTTGACCTGTCAGCATAATTTTTACTATTTTCGGGAATTTTTGATGCACGCGAATCAAAAATTCATCTCCTTTCATTCCTGGCATTAACCAATCCGACACAATTAAAATGATTGAAATTGCATCCTCAGTGAATTCATCAATTAACTCTAGAGCATCGGCGGGACTTTCTGCTATCTCGTAAAGATAAGCATTCCCGAAGGCTGATTTTAGCTGGGCTTTGAGGCTTTTTAAAACTACTTTTTCGTCGTCAACACACAGGATAATTGGTTTAGACATTGTTGGTGGTTTGACTAATTATTTAGGGAAGATTGACTGGCAAAATAACTGTAAAAGTGGTTTTGCCTGGTATAGATGCAACTTCTATTTGACCGCGATGTTTATCAACTATTTTTCTGACTATATCGAGACCGAGACCCCTGCCTTCTCCGGGAGGTTTTGTTGTGAAGAAGGGGGCGAATATTTTGGGCATTACTTCGGTTGAAATTCCGGTGCCGCTATCTGTAACGCCGACTTTGATACTGTTGCCTTCTTGCAGGATATCCAGAGTTAATGTGCCTTGATTGTCCATGGCTTGTAGGGCGTTGTGAATTAGATTTGTCCAGACTTGATTTAGTTGGTCTGCATAGCATAAAATTGCAGGTATTTTGGGAAAATTCCGGATAACTTCAACGCCGTGTTTGAGGTTATTTTGATAGAGGGTGAGTACGGTTTCTATGCCTTCTGTTATATTAGATTCAACCATGGTTTCTGATGAGTCGTAACGGGCATAGGTTTTCAGGGCAAAGACGACTTTAGAAGCGCGATCGGCTGCGGTATTAATTGTTTGGGTGCCTCGCTGGATTTCTGAGAGTTTGTAAGCCATTTCTATGATGCGATCGCGATCGACATGAAGCAGCAGAGACAGAAAGTGGTCGGCCTCGTAAATCCCCATATCTACCAAAGTGTCGGCGATATCATCAGCTTCGTCAATGTCTTCGTCTTCGAGTTGACTAATCAAAGCCCGCTTTAACTTCCTTTCTTCTCTGGCTGTTAAAGTCATGTCTTTTTGTAGCGAGTGATACAGCAATTCGCAAAAACTTTGTGATTCTGCGGGGGAAAGCGACTGAAACAGTGAGGGCAAATTGGTGATGGTTTGGCCCAAAAAAGTAGTCATAGTTCCCGCACTCGATCGAATTGCGCCCAAGGGAGTATTCAATTCGTGAGCAACTCCGGCGACTAATTGACCTAAAGCTGCCATTTTTTCCGATTGAATCAGCTCTTCCTGAGTAGTTTGCAGGTGATCTAATGCTGTTTTGAGTTCTCGGGTTCTTTCGGTGACTTGGAGTTCGAGAGTGCGGTTGTATTCCGCTACCAATTTTTCGGCTTGTTTGCGTTGGGTGATATCGACAAAAGCTGCGATCGCATAACTCACCTTTCCTTTATCATCATAAATGGGCGTTCCCCAAACCTCGATCGGAATAATCCTGTCAGACTGGCGAATTTCCATATCGTCAACGTTAACACTGGCCCCTTTAAAAGCATTAATAATTGGATCTTTGTCTGCCGGATAAACTTCGTTGCTACCTGCCAGATAAATTTGATAAATCTCCCGAATTTCCGCCGCAGTATTAGCAACTATACCTTTACCTAATAAATCCTGGGAGCGAGAATTAACATAGTAAGGTTTGCCGTGAGAATCCGCGACAAATATGCCTACCGGAACTGCTTCTAAAATTTGGTTTAATCGACTTTCACTCTCAGATAATTCGGCATTCAAAGCTTGCATTTTTGTGAAAGATACTTGCAATTGCGCCGCCATACTATTAAATGAATTGGCAAGTTCCCCGACTTCATCGGATCGGTTGAACGTTACACTTTTCCCCCATTCACCTTTAGCAATATTTTTGGCAGCCTGGTTCAAAGATAAAATTGGTTTTGTCACCCATCTAGCCGTAACAACTCCGACAATTATCGCCACGAGTCCCGCAGCAGCACACAACAAAATTGTCGCCTTAGTATTGGCATTAATTTGTGCCATGAAATCAGATTCTGGAACAACGACCACAATCAACCAATCCAATCCTTTGTCATCTTGCCAAGGCAGAATTTGTAAAAATTGTTTCTTACCCTGAACATCAAATTGTAGTGAATGCGAAGTTTTCAGAGATTGGAACTTGTTAAAATTCGCTGCTAAATATTGAGCAGTGGTTTTGGTGAAAGTATTTGTACTGTCAATTGCTTTAACTCGTTCGGCTCCGTATTCTTTTTTGACAGTCTGAAACGGTCTTTCTCCAGTAGAAGTCGCGACCAACATTCCCGATCGCTCTACAATAAAAACCTGTCCGGTTTCGCCAATTTTCAAACTTTGCAAAAATTTGCCAATGGTGGACAAATTAATATTAGTTAGCAATACTCCTTGCAATTTGCCTTGTTTGTCGTAGAAAGGCATAGATGCACCGAGATAGGCAGTAATGCCGGCTGTATTGGGATAAATTTGACTCCAGGTGGGTTTACCAGCAGCTACCGCTGCTTTGTACCAAGGACGAATCCGCGGGTCGAAATTAGTTTTATTGTTTAATACGGCGCCGATTTCGCCGGATTCATTGGTAGCATAGGTGCGAAAATCATAGTTACTTGCTGCTGTCGATACTCTCCAAGTCAGCGAGCCGTTGTCGAGTCTTTCTGCCCCTAAGTTGTCTCTTTGTTCTAAGGCTAAACCTGTAAAAGTGAGGGTATCAAATATCTGAAGCTGGCGCCAAAAATGACGCTGTAAAAGAGGTAAATCTTCGAGGTTGAGGGTGCCGAGTTCGATCGCCACAGCATTGATCTGGTTGACCTGATGGGGTACAGTCAGGTAAGCACCCAGATTCTGTTGAACGCGGCTGCCTACTTCTGTCATTAGTCGATCGGCAATTTCGTTGACTGCCTTCTGTCCGTTTTTAAACGAGAGATATCCTACCAGTCCCACCGCCACGAACAGTTGCAAGACGAAGGGAACTATCAGAACTGTTCGCAGGGTTCGGGAGCGAGCAGTTTTTGCGGCTTCGGTGGGAGTAGATGGGGTTTGGTTCACAACGTTAGTGCTCGATTTAATGAGTACCTGGTTTTTTTGGTTCAGAAATACTCGTAGGCGGGCGACATCCACCTACAAAAAATTGACGGCCCGCCCAAATCGCCATGCCGTATTTCCCTCTCTTTGGGATGTACAGGAGTTGAGAAACGGATTTAGCAAGCAGATTCGTCGCTGTAAAACCAAGATTTGTTGTAAAAACCCGGTTTCTTTTCGTAAGTTTTATTCGGGTTATTCAACGTTGTCAGAGTCTACTGATTTTTGAGGTGCAACTTTTGAACAGCAGCGTACACCGCACGACATCTACAACATTTTTTATTGAATGAATGAATAAATACAAACGCCTGCTTTCGATTCTACAGTAAATAGAGGTAAGATCGCGATCGACTGTGCCGCATCTAGATTGTGTGTGGCGATTGAGGCGGAGACAGGGAGAGAGGGTGATGGGGAGAGGATTTGACGATTTTTGATAGGTTGAGAAATAGACAATTTAAATGCTGTACAGCTTGAATCGGGCATTTGTTCCACTTGTGAACTGAGAGTGCCGTTTGTGCAAACTTCGGCCTCTCGCGCTAATTCGATTGGTGAGAGAAATTCATAGAAGCAAGCAAGAGGGAAGAAACAAGAAGCGCATGGGTTTGTCGAATAGGACTAAGGTGCAGCGACAAGCACCTTACTGCTTAGGTTTTGGATCTAGGGATTTGAGTGCAAAGGACGATCGCCCTTTGCACTCAAATTGAAACTAAGTCAACCGCTGCGAATTCACCCGCCGAATTGCCACCACCGCAGGTTTAGGTGGATTATTAGCTTTTTTGCCAGGCCAATTAGAACCTACAGGCACTTTTCTCGTCTGCAAAAACTCCTTACCATCAATAGTTTTCATGGCAAAATTGCGGCTGTCCGCCGCCATATCTTTTCGCATCCCGTTGATTTCTCCCGGATGCTGAATCGCCAAAAACAAAGTCTTTTCATCCTCAGTAAAAAACGGCCCCGTAGTTTCGCACTCCATCGGCCCAATTCCAAACAAAAAAGCCTCCCCAGCATTCGGCCCCGTAGCGGGCAAAAACCAAATCGCATTGTTACCGTACAAACCGCGCAAATTAGATTGGCTAATCGGTTTCCCATCTTTATCAACTCGGCCAGCAGCCACAGGCGCATTCAGTTTGTCAGAAGACATATCATTCACCATCCAAACATTGCCACCCTTATCAATTACCAAATTATCGGGATTAGCAAAACCCAATCCGCCCTCAGCCGGTTCGCCGCCCGTCGCAAACATTTTCCACTGAAAAGTCATTGCAGAGGGCTCGTTACCCTCTTCAACTAAGCGCATAATCCAGCCGTATTCGTAAGCTTTACCGTCCTTGCTTTGAAAAATTCGCAAATCCGGCCCGCCGTCGCTATCGCTGGCAGAACCGGAAGTAAAGGTAATGTAAAGAGAACCGTCAGGAGCAATTTCAGTGTCTTCGGGACGAGCAGTGCAAGTAGCTCCTGCCGCGCTGGCGGCATAATGAGCGTCTATTAAAATTGCGCCTTGTTTTTCCTTAGCTGTGCCTTCGTAGAGGTCGTCTAAAGTCTTGAATTTTTGTTGAAAAGCAACGGCTTCTGCATCTTTTTCGACTTTGACAAAACCGCCTGCGGGCCGCTGTGGCAAATTAATCATTCCGCCTGCGTGAATGCTAGGCAAATCTGGATTCACAGGGGTGTCAGTTTTTAATGGAATCCACCTACCGGTGCCGTCAGGGTTAAACTTGGCAGCATAAAGCATTCCGTCTGTCAATAGCTGGGAATTAGCTTTATCTTTGGGGTTTTTAACTGGGTTTTTGCTGACGAATTTGTAAATATGTCCGCTGCGTCGATCGCACCCCGAGTAAAATGCTAATGGTTTTCCGGCTACTACGCGAATGCCGACGGCTTCGTGGCGGCACCGTCCCAGCCAAGTGTGTTTGGTGCCGTAGTCGGTGGGGTTAGCCGGGTCTACTTCTACCATCCAGCCGTATTTATTCCCCGCCAAGCCGAACGGATTACCCAAACCGCCAATTTCTTCGGCATCAATGTAGAAATTTTTCTTGCTTGGATCGAAGGATGTACCGTCTGCAAATACAGGTTCCGGTACGAAATTCTGGATGTTTTCTTCAGCACTAAAAACCGTTCCCCAAGGCGTAGTTCCGCCCGCACAGTTATTAAAAGTGCCGATGATTTTTGGGCCCAATTTGTCCGAGTAGCCTTTACCTTTTTTGTTAAACACGGCTACCGCCGGGCCGGTGGCTTTGAGGTAGCGCCCGTCTTCGAGGCCGGAAATGCCTGTAATTCGGCGATCGGCTGGAGAATTGGTTCTTACCCATTTTCCGTCATCATTCATTTTAACAGAAATTACCCCAATTCCCACATCTATCAAAGCTGCTTTCGATACTTCCACAACCATTTTTTTTGTGGGGTCTTTGTCCGCAGTAGCAAAGGCATTAATTCCTGCTTTTCCGGCGGGGGTTGCTGCCGTTTCTAACTTAGCAAAAGGCAGAGATTTTCCAATAACTTTTTGATAAGTTTGAATCCAAGGTTTGGCACTGATGTACTCAAAATTAACTGTCAAAAATCCCTGATTTTTGCCTGTTTCTACAAAAGAGAGATAGTCATTGTTGTAGCCGAAGTGAGAATCGCCCACTTTGTCACCCCAAGCAGCTACGATATCGTAGGTAAAGCCTTCGGGAAGTACGAGGTCGTCTGCTAGTTCGTAAGTGCTGTAAGCTTGCATTTGCTGCTGGGTAGACGCGCTGCTAATTGGGATTAATTGTCCGGTTTCTGTGATGGTGCTGCTGGTCAGCAAAGGCATCGGCCCTTTGACTGGTTGGAAGTTTAGGCCTATTGCAATATTCGCACCCTCCTTTGCAGAGTTAACAGGCTGTGGAAAGGGCATGGCAATTTTTTTTTCGCAAGAATTGAGTGCCACACTACCGGCCGTTGCACCCAAGAAAAGCAGGAATTCTCGACGCTTGATAGTCATAGTTCATTCAGTTGACAGTTGACGGTTGACAGTTGATAGTTTACAGCACTTGACAAAAGAAGGAAGAGGATTGGATTAATCAATAGTCTAATTTTAATTTCTCCTTAAAAGGTAGATACTTTAAATTAATTCTTTATGGTAAACAAATGGTTGAGGACTGAGCATCAGCTAAATCAAAACTAAATTGATTGTCTGTTTTTTGGGATATAGGGGCGAGCAATCTGGTGCATCTCAATGAGTGCAAATATACTCGTAGTGGCGAAGCATTTCGGCAGTAAATCTCTGATTCTGACTCATAAATTATGTGCCGAACTGCTATAGCCCTTGCCAAAACCAGATGCACCCGAGCAATCTCTGTTTTCTTTCGATTCGAGGTAAACCGCCCGCGCTCGAACCCTAATCTCTCACCTTTTGTAACACAAGCCCAAAGACTCAAGCAAAGCGGTCGGGTGCGTCAACAAAGGTAATTTTTGATAATTACGGACAATCTCTAAACTGACGGGCCATTTATTTATTCCTGGGCGCGCTACGATGGTTTCCCCATACATACAAATAAGGACACAACATTGTTGTATCCCTACGTCATATTCAAACTGAAACTTGCAACCATACAACAAATTGAAAAAATCAACCAAATCTATAGCCGAACCCCCGTACTGTAATGATATATTCCGGTTGGCTCGGATCGATTTCCAGCTTTTCGCGCAGCCAGCGGATGTGAACGTCAACTGTTTTGCTGTCTCCAATAAAATCTTGACCCCAAATTTTTTCCAGCAACTGATCCCGAGACCAAACTCGCCGGGGATTACTCATAAATAGTTCTAGTAAGCGAAACTGTTTAGGAGAAAATTTTACTTCAATTTGGCGAACCAACACGCGGCATTCTTCAGGATACAGAGTTATGCTCTTATATTGCAGCATCACCGCTTGCGGTAACTGACCGAGGCGCTGGCGCCGCATCAGTGCACGACAGCGGGCCATAAACTCCCGCATTCCAAAAGGCTTGGTGAGATAATCATCCGATCCCGCTTCTAGATAAAAAGCGCAATTGTTGGCACTTCCTCTAGCACCGATAATCAAAATAGGAACGGGATTTCCTTGATGTCGTAACATTCGACACAGATCCAAACCGTTAATTGAATCCATAATTAACAGGTTGAAGCCAAATTCGCCGTGGTATGACGGCGAAGGTTGCACAGAAGGCAGAGCGTTGCGCCCATCGCTAGTAACCACCACCTCATAGCCCTGTTCTTTTAGGGCTAAAGCTAGCATTTCCCGCAACAGGTCTTCACCTTCGAGTAACAAGATGCGGCCGGCTTGTCCAACAGCCAGCCTTGAAGGACTTTCGCTTAATTCAGCAGAAGACATAAATATCAGTGGGAGTTATGTTTGTATGTGGCTAGCGGGAGGTGCCTTCTTCAGTAGCTGAGACACTTTCGCGCTGCGATCGCTTTTTATGAACGATCGACTATTTAATCACTTATAATCTTTCGCCAGTCCATCCGACAGACATACGCTCGACTATTTCTACTTGCTCGTGCAAGAAATATAGTCGTTGAGCAGTTGCGATAGCTGCGCTGTCTGCCTGCGTCCAGGCGTTAGAAGCCCGGTCATTGTTAGGGGTCGGTATTACTTTGTAAAACATTGCCCGCTTGTAATTGACCAGGTTACACCCAATATATAGGGAGATGGCTTTATCGTACAGGTAAAAGGTTATCCAAAGGTAAAGTTTTAGTAAATAAATGGTTAATTTATTAAAGATTAGTAATGTTGTTCTTAAATTTTAACCGAACCCTACAGCTTTGGTTGAAATAGGGACACGGCATTGCCGATTGGTGTCAACTTAACTTCTAACCCAGTCACAGACTGCGGTTTGACTATTAAGGCTAGATCCCCCCTAGCCCCCCTTAAGAAGGGGGGAACCGGAATCTTCTCAAAGTCCCCCTTCTTAAG
>NZ_JAUBOJ010000313.1:0-4743 GCF_036700185.1 Microcoleus sp. BM001215392
ATTGAAGGGCAACCCGATATAGCAAGTGGACTTCTGTGAACCATGAATTAGAATCACCGTGGCTTCAGCCCGGTGAGTATGTCAACTCAGGTGACGTATGCGCATATACCTGCGGGCTGAAAAAAAAGAAACCTTATTTATATCCCTAGCATGAGCCAATCTTAGAAAAATTTGAGGATGATGAAAGAGAAATGCAACGCCGTACCTGCGCTGTTGTAAGTTCTCAGCAACTACTTTTGTCGCAATTGCTTTGAGCAATTAATGTACTTACAAAACGGTTAGCAGCAGCTCAGGTTCCTCAACTTCCCCAGAACAAACTCTACCTGTAGTCCCGACAATTCGGAGCGGCAATGAACACAATCAAACCCGAAACCAGAAGACCGCGCTTCATGGCTCTGCTGCTGACAACGCTGCTGACCTTTCCGTTTTTGAGTGCTTGCGGTTCTAGCAAGGAAAGTTCGGCTCCCCCGCCTCCAGTTGACGACACTCGCGCTGGATCAGTGCAAACTAATCGCACCACTCCTACGCCAGAAGCAAAAAAAGGATTGAGCAATACTCAAAAAGTAGCGATTACTTTAGCAGGAGCCGCCGCCCTTTACTACATCTACAATCAGCACAAAAATAAACAAGAACAGGGGCCGCAGGGAAAACATTACCTTTCCAAAAACGGTCGCGTTTACTACCGCGATGCCCAGAATCGCGCTCACTGGGTAACGCCGCCGCCAGAAGGAATTAAAGTGCCGGAGTCCGAAGCGGCCGCTTACCGCGGCTTCCAGGGGTACAACAACCAAACTACCGGTCGAGACTTGACAGGCTTACCGGAAGCGACAAGTCCTGTTCCCGCACAGTAGCCTCACCATTAGAGATTTTAGATTGTAGGTTCCGTGATTTTCCCTTAACTCTGGTATTCCCAATCTAAAACAACAGTTTTTCAACACATAAAATAGAGGAACTTTATCATGGTAGATGGATTTTTTCGGAAGTTAAAAGATGCGATCGTCGGGCCAGACAGCGAGCAAGTCGATCCTGACGCCAATTATGAAGATCCCTCAACTCCCGGACGGTTCGGCAACGCCCGCCCGGCCAGCGAAGACCCCTACGGCGACCCCGCCGACAACCCCAGTACCGACTACGGACAATTTGGCAACCTCACCCCCGCCAGCGAAGACCCCTACGGCGACCCCGCCGACTCCTATGCGGATGCTGGAATGTTCGGCAACCTCACCCCCGCCAGCGAAGACCCCTACGGCGACCCGGCGGATGAGGAAACCGCTTGAGTTTAGTCGGTTGGTCAGACAAATTACCTGGTAAGCAAAATCACCCCTGCGGGGGTGTTTTTTTTGCTAGTTACCAAAAACGGAGAGGGTGGGATGTGAATTACACTCTCATGCTTACTTAATTAACGAATTTGCCTCGTTGTTCCCAAGGGAGCGAAAGTTGAGCGGAAAACCTGACTTTCGGTAGCGTGATTAACCTGAAGCCCTTGCTACACAAGCAAGAATTAAAACGGAGAGGGTGGGATTTGAACCCACGGTGACATCACTGCCACACTCGATTTCAAGTCGAGCGCATTCGACCACTCTGCCACCTCTCCGGGCGGACAAATCTTATCATACCAGCAATTGCCGCTAACTACAAGCCGTTGCAGATTCTGTCTGCCGATAAAGAATTTGTTCTCTTTCCACCGCGAAATCTTCCCCTACCCATACCAGAGACACTGCCGACACAGTTCCATTTTCCAGCAGGACGATCGAGAAATTCCGCAGTTTCGAGCACTCTTTCTCCACAATTCGCGGTACGCTGGCCGCATTCAAATACACCGTACCCCCCCCACTCACCTCTAGCGACTTCCGTAAGTCCAGCTTCGTGTGCCGCAGTTTGTGGTGCATATGACCAAAAGTTACCAGAGGTATCCGCTTACCAGAACTCCGAGTTCGATCGATCGCCTCAGCAAAATCCGGGTCGCCCCAATCCCCTCCCAATGGCTTCCAATCACGCCCGCAGGGGTCGCCGGGAGCCTCTCCCAGCCCTTTCGGGCCCGTGTGACCCAAAAAAATCAGATTTTCGCAGTCCGCATCCGCCGCAGCTTCTGCAATCCGCCTCGCGGACTCCTCAAAACTCTCTACCCCAAACCACTCCGAGTAAAAATCGTTGTACTTCCATTCCGATCCTCCCCAACTAAACGGGCGGCTTCCCACCACAGTTACACCCAATTCGGGAAAATCTTTCTTTCCATAACCGACGTGGGCTTCTCCCATTAAATCTATCTGCTGTTTGACTCGATTTTCTTGTTGGCGATCGTAAGGGCACTGACTGCGGCCCCACTCCGTCGCCGTGTACCAAGCGTCATGGTTTCCAAACACTACGGCTTTCGGAATTTCCAAAGATGCGATCGCCCGCACCACCTCCACCGACTCATTCCCAAAATCCCCCACAAATAGCACCAAATCAACGCCCAGATGCTTCAGGGCCTCGCCGTCTTCCGGTTCCCACTGATCGTGAACGTCCCCCACCACCGCAATTTTGATTGATTTAGCTTTGTTCATTTGATTTGTTCTGCGCGATCGATCCCTAGCCCCTTCTTATCAGCATAAGAAACAGCGACCCATTTTTGCACTCTCCCCCAGCCAATTTTAGATTTTAGATTGGCTCCACTGAACTGCCAGCCATTTTTGGTGAATTCAACTATAATTCAAAATACACTTTAGCTGTCTTCGTCACCTTCTCGGAATATTCTAACTGTGTTTACCACCGCACCTGTTCAAAACTTGACCCAAACCCGACTGCCCCACGACTTGTTTGCAGCAATTAACGCCCTCAAACAAGAGTTGAACGCCGTCATTCTCGCCCACTACTACCAAGACTCCGAAATTCAAGATATCGCAGACTTCATTGGCGACTCCCTCGAACTTGCCCGCAAAGCCGCCAACACCAACGCTTCGGTCATAGTTTTTGCCGGAGTTCATTTCATGGCAGAAACCGCAAAAATCCTCAATCCCGACAAATTAGTATTATTGCCAGACTTAAATGCTGGATGTTCCCTCGCCGAAAGTTGCCCGCCCGAAGCCTTTGCAGCTTTCAAAGCCGATCGCCCAGACCATCTAGTTATTTCCTACATTAACTGTACCGCCCAAATTAAGGCAATGAGCGACATAATTTGCACCAGCTCCAACGCCGTCAAAATTGTCAACCAAATTCCCGAAAATCAGCCGATAATTTTTGGGCCCGATCGCAATCTCGGCCGCTACGTCATGGAACAAAGCGGCAGACACATGGAAATCTGGCAAGGAGCTTGCATCGTCCACGAAAACTTCTCAGAAAAAAAGATAGTTCAACTCAAAATCGAAAATCCCGAAGCCGAAATTATCGCCCATCCAGAATGCGAACCTCCCGTACTTCGCCACGCCAATTATATCGGATCGACCACCGCTTTGCTCAAATATTCTCAATCCAGTGACCGCCAAGCTTTTATTGTCGCGACTGAACCGGGAATCATTCACCAAATGCAAAAGCAAACACCGCACAAACACTTCATCCCCGCTCCTGCCAACAATAATACTTGTGCTTGCAACGAATGCCCACACATGAGATTAAATACCTTAGAAAAATTATATCTAGCTCTCAAAAATCAAACCCCAGAAATCACCATATCCCCAGACCTTCAACTAGCAGCTTTGCGACCAATCCAGCGAATGTTAGAAATGAGCTAACAACCAATAAATAATTGTCAGCTTGTTTGTAGTGAAGACTTGAACCCACATCCATTAGTTTTGTAGTCAGGACTTGAGTCTGCATCCATTATGCTAGATACTGAGTTTAAACAATGGTAACAATGTTCGCAGTCAGGACTTGAGTCTGCATCCATTATGCTAGATACTGAGTTCTCACTACAAACCTGTTTAATTTGTACCCAAGGGAGTTGACGGGGTACGCCGTGACTTACAGACTCCATTTTCTACCATCAGCTCTCCCATCTATAAATTATCATCGTTAATATGTATTCACCTGCTGTTTTTTATTATATCAAAGACTGAGCCAATTTAAGTAAGCGTGGGCAAGCCGATTTGGAGTTGGCAGACAAACTCCAAATCCTTGACTCATAAATCATTCCCAAATCTTAAATCTCAAATCCTATGATTTCCGAAAAACTAATTGTTTTCACCCGCTATCCCGAACCCGGGAAAGCTAAAACTCGACTAATTCCCGTGCTGGGAAAAACAGGCGCAGCCAACCTGCACCGCTTGATGGCCCAAAAGGCGATCGCCCGCACCCTCTCTCTCCAACAATCCGGCCGATTATTAGTTGAAATTCACTGGGTAGGCGGCAGCCAGGAACTGATGCAAGACTGGTTGGGAACAGATATTATTTATCAAAATCAAATAGAGGGTGATTTGGGTGCAAAAATGATAGCAGCCTTTCAAAACTCTTTTAATTCAGGGGTTGACAAAACCGTAATTATCGGCACTGACTGTCCCAATCTGACAACTGACATTATGGCACAAGCTTTTGACAAACTCAGCCAGCACGATTTAGTTTTGGGGCCGGCAAAAGACGGCGGTTATTATCTCATCGGTCTGCGCAGATCCATACCGGAATTGTTCGGTGGCATTAACTGGGGAACCAGTGAAGTATTTGCTCATACGCGGGAAATTGCCCAAAATCTCGATCTCAATATTGCTTATCTTCCTACTCTTACAGATATCGACTTACCGGAGGATTTGCTCGGTTTAGATATTAACATTT
>NZ_JAUBOJ010000313.1:4843-9535 GCF_036700185.1 Microcoleus sp. BM001215392
TGGACTGGTTAGACAGCGCTTGCGACAATAGTCGCAAGCGCGAGAAAAAGCAAAAAAGGAGTCCAGAATAAAGCTTCGGAAAATTTTTGATTTACCAGCACCAAATCAGCGCTTCAGGGCTGATTAGGTGCCTGTACTGTCCGATGACGCTTGACGACGCATGGGAAGTGCAGGAAAAAAATCAAGGGTTTCAGACTAGAATCTGAAAACGCCAACGGAGGCGATCGCACAGTATAGCCCTGGTCAAACCCGGTTTATTCCTACATTTCTCGTTAAGGGACGCAAAACAGCTAGAAACCCGGTTTCTAGCCCCCGATAAGTCAGCCCTAAAACTGTCGCTACGTGTTGCATAACAGATAAGCTTTCTACAAAACCCGCCCTCTCTCTCACGGGGTGCTTAATTCTGTATGCCACAAAATGATCGTCTCAAAATTTCAATTATCATTCCAGTCTTAAACGAAGCACCTACCATTGCCTCAGTTATCTCCACTGCCCTTGGGGCCCAAAATGTCGAAATAATTGTCGCTGACGGCGGCAGTAGCGACGGTACAGCAGAAATAGCAAAATCTTTGGGCGTCCGAGTTGTCTCCACCACCCCAGGCCGCGCCACTCAAATGAATGCAGGTGCGATCGCAGCTACTGGAGATATTCTACTGTTTCTCCACGCAGACACTCTTTTGCCTCTAGGCTACGACTCTGGCGCGCGTCGGGCACTGGCGGCTAAGCCCTCCGCCGTAGGGGGCGCCTTTGAACTTAAAATAGACGCCCCCCAGTACAGTCTGCGGCTGGTAGAAATAGGGGTAAACTGCCGATCGCGCTTCCTGCAAATGCCCTACGGCGACCAAGCCATTTTCCTGTATTCAGCTACCTTTGACAAAATCGGCGGTTTTCCCGACTTGCCCCTGTTGGAAGACTTTGAACTCGTGCGCTTGTTGAAAACACAAGGTCGCATCGAAATAGTACCCCAGCCCGTGCTGACTTCCGCCCGCCGCTGGCAAAAGCTTGGCGTCATCCAAACCACCGCCATCAATCAAATAGTAATCATTGCTTATTTCTTGGGAGTATCGCCAGATCGACTCGCTTTCTGGTATAAGAGACAAAAGAAAAATTCTTCCGAAAACTAAAGAATAGTGAACTTTTCTAAAGCTAGCTGCCAATTATGCAAATAGGAAACACGTCCCTGCGTAAAATATGACTTGAACGCCTCAATTTTTACGCACAGCGAGGAAAAAGAGAATATGGCCGATCCCAGAGATGCAGAGCTTATTAAACCCTTTAACGGCGACCCCTTCACGGGTCATCTAGCAACTCCCATCAGTGCTTCTGATTTCACAAAAGCATTCATTGGGAACTTGCCCGCCTACCGCAAAGGACTCTCACCCCTAGTTCGAGGTTTAGAAATCGGTTTGGCACACGGTTATTTCCTTGTCGGCCCTGAAATCGTCTTCGGGCCGCTGCGGGACTATCCAGAAGCAGCTAATCTCGGCGGATTAATTACAGCCCTCGTCTTAGTTCTGCTCGGCACACTAGGTATGTCTGCTTACGGTTTAGTCTCTTTCAAATCAGACAACACCAGCTACCCCAGCGCTAATCCGATGACTCCCGATTCCCTCAGAAATGCTGAAGGCTGGAGCCAGTTAACCGCTGGTTTCTTTGTGGGCGGGATGAGCGGCGTCTTTGCTGCCTACTTCTTACTCGAAAACTTTAAGGGCGTTGATGCCATTTTCCGGGGTTTAGTCAACAATTAGACTCCACTCCCCAATATCCCTGTTGCCACACACTAACTTTAGTTTGGAGAATTTGATATGACAGGTTCCTACGCTGCTTCTTTCTTGCCTTGGATCTTAATTCCGCTAATTACCTGGCTGATGCCGGTTGTCGTCATGGGTTTGTTGTTTATCTACATTGAAAGCGACGCCTGAGCTTTACCCACAAAGCAAGACCTAAGTTGGAAGACCCCACTAACACGATTGACGGACAATTTCTCTGAAACCTCTAGATAAATCTCGGGAAAATCAGCGAAAATTGTTTTGAGATTGCTGGCAATCAGAAAACTTAGTTTCTTTACCTCTATCCCCAGAATTTATCTGTGGAGCAATCTTTCTTCTTCCTTCAGAACTCGCAATTGCAAAAAAATCCTCTGCCGGCAAGCAGAGGATTTTTTTACAAAGAACACAAATCACCCGATCGGGGAAGACAAATTGGCAAATCGTGAGCCACAATTGTTATGGAAACCTACTAATGAGGAGAGAGCGATGCAATTTCCCCCCGCACGCCGAATCTTAGCTCCATTCCTGATCTCGGTACTGCTGCTCGTGACTTCCTGCGGTCAGAATCAGCCCCCCTCCCGCTGGGACAAAGCCCAGCAGGAAAGCACCCAAAAATCTGCTAAAACCAAGCAGACAACTGCTGACAAATCAACTGCTCAAAATCCTAACCTGCCCAAGAAAGCAGTTGCAGGTGGCAAATTAAATAAATATTTCCCGTCTGCTGGCGGCGGATTCGATCGCGTCTTCGCTCAAGAAAAATCCGGTTTTGCTGAAGCTAAGCTGAACAAAGGCGGTAAAAATGTCGCCGTACTCTCAATTAACGACATCGCCGGCAACCAGGGCGCCGGAGCCAAATTTCAGCAAAGCACCAAGCAAATTAGCGGCTATCCCGCTGTCAATCAGGGTGCTAACATCACTGCTGTTTTAGTCGCAAATCGCTATCAAGTGAAAGTTCAATCCCGCGATCCCTCTTTTACTGCTAGCGATCGCGAAGCTTGGTTGTCAAAATTTAACCTCGGCGGTCTCGCCAGCGTCAAGTAGCATAATCTGATATCGAGCTTCCACCCAACTCTGGCTTGCCGCTATCACAACTTATACCTGCAAGATTCAGATTGTCAAGTTCTTGCCATCTGCCAAAAGTAATACCTTTGATTTCAGTTCAACAAGGAGTTTTTTGTGAGCAAAACAGTCTTTGAATTAGTCGATCAACTTCCTAAAGACAACATGACTGTCAAAGCCCTCCGAGCGCTTGACTTTGTGGTTCCAGGCGAGTGGAACAATTTAGTTGGCTTTGAAAATACCATTCGTACGGTAACAGGTGAAACTGACGAAGATATGATCCAGCAAATAGGCGATCGCGCCATCACCCTCTACAACGATAAATCTGAAGGCTACCAGCGCGCTCTCTGGCTCTACCAAACTATCGACAGTGCCTCTAGCGCCCTCGGTACCGCAGCCCTCGCCAACAAAGTCTCCCAAAATGTCCCGTTTTTGTCGATGCTGGGCAATCTCACCCCCAAGCCCGAAAAAGCTCAAACGATCGACCTTTCTTTGAAATTAGTCACTGAATTGCTCGCTTTTTGCCAAATTAACGGCATTCCCGGCGACAGCATCGGCGATTTTGCCGGGGCTTTGGGCGACTACGGCGGCGAATCCCTGATGCGGATGGCGGCTTTGGTTTGTTTCGACGGTTTGATTCCCCTGGGCCCAGACTTTATTATGGCTACTCAGTCCTGGATTCAAAAGCTCTCCCCCCAAGATTTGCAAGATAATCAGGCATTTAAGTCGATCGGCGGCATGATTCCTGGTGGCTCTCCCGCAGGCCAACTCGGCTTTATCGGTGAAAGCTTTAACTCGGTTTCCGGCTGGATGGGCTCCTTTGTGAGCGATCGAGGTTTGACTCCCGAAAACGTCCTCGGCCATTTGCAGAGTTTTGTCGAAATTTCTGCCGACAAGGTAGACTACGTGGGCGCTTTCCTCGACATGACTACCAATTACTACGAACACACCGGCGTTCAAACTCTCGCCCACCGTTTGATTGAACGCGCTGTCGCTGAGATTTAAAATAATCATAGTCCTCAGTCATTAGTCAGTAGTCATCGGTCATTAGTTATTGGTTATTAGTTATTGGTTATTAGACACAACAACTAAAACTAACAACCAACAAATAACAAATAACTACTGACTACTGACTACTGACTCCTGACTCCTCTACTCATCACTTTTTAAAAGGAAGCACCAATGGCAGACAAACCGAAAAATCCAGCAGCAGGCGAAGCCGAAACAGAGGCCCTTTCTGCTGAAAACGCTCCGAGTTCCGACACTCCCGAAACCAGTGACATCCCCAGCGCTGACAAGCCTGCGCCCGCTGCTAAAAAAGCGGCCGCTAAGCCAGACGCTGACAAGCCTCCAGCTAAAGCTAAAAAAGAAAAAGCACCCGCTGTTGAAGACAAGCCCTTTGCGGAATTTATTCAACAAGATTATTTGCCCGCCTTGCAAACTGCTTTGACCAAGCAGGGCGTTAAGGATTTAGATGTGAGTTTGACCAAGCAAAAACTCCCCGTTGCTGGCATGAGTTCCGCCGGAGATTGCTGGCAGGTAATTGGTAAATTTCAAGAAGGTCAGCGCCAATTTAACTTGTATTTTCCTCAAGAAGATATTCAAAGTCAAAGAGCGTTTTCATGCACTGAAAATAATACCAAAACCAGCACTTTAGAGCCTTTTTTGATAGACGAGCGCAAGATTACTCTAGACCTCATGGTCTTTGGTGTCGTCCAGCGGCTTAATGCTCAAAAATGGCTGAATCTTAATTAGTTATCGTGCAGTGCGAGCGTCCCGCTCGCGAGTCTGATTAATATAGCTCGCGAGTCTGATTAATATAGCTCGCGAGTCTGATTAATATAGCTCGCGAGTCTGATTAATA
>NZ_JAUBOJ010000314.1:0-9443 GCF_036700185.1 Microcoleus sp. BM001215392
GACTTTTTGGCTCTACTCGCGGAGCATCCCTGTTCCAAAACTGTCCGAAGTATTGTTTAGGTAGATTAAACTTAAGTTTGATTTGTTGAAGCCTGCGTAGATTGGAATGCTGTTAAGGAAACTCCCGTGAAAGCTATTGTGCGAAACACAGCCAAACTTAAACTCAGGAGTCAGACTTAAGTGCCAAATAATTTGCTAAACTTCTCCATAGTTAACTACCAAGAGAGGGTTTAACCATGTTTGCCGTCAAGCGAGCGCTCAAGTTGAATAACAAAGAAGCGACCTTAATGGCAAAACACGCAGGATTCAGGCGGGTTGTCTTCAACATGGGATTGAGCTTGCGAACCCAAATGTATGGTGAGGGACAATTTACGGACTCAAAAGTCATCAACTTCATCAAAAAAGTTCTCACCAACCACGTCAAAAAACAACCTGAATGGGCTTGGATGAACGCGCTTTCAAGTCGAGTTTACCAAAACGCTTTGATGGACTTGAAAATAGCGTTTGCCAGGTATCGCTTGGGGAAGGCCGGTCATCCAAAATTTGCCAGCCGCCGAGACGGCCAATCCTTCGCGGTTGATTCTTCTAATGGAAAAGTTTTGCTAAAAGCTGGCAATACAATTAAGATTCCCACCTTGGGAACTTTTCGACTTGAGGAACCATTAAAGTGTGGTTTTGTGTCTCAAACTTTTACCATTTCAAAAGAAGGAAATCGCTGGGAAAGTTTCTTTTTGCGTTGATGCCCAACGTTTGCCCGAGAAACAACCCGAAAGCTCCGTAGGAATCGATGTGGGCGTTAAATTTTTTGCTACGCTGTCAAAAGGGCAAGTTTTTGATGCACCAAAACCGTTAAGAGCCAGTGCGAAAACCAAGCTGGCACGGTTGCAACGCAAGGCATCAAGGCAAGTAAAAGGCTCCCATAACCAACGCAAAACTTACAACTCTATCAGCAGACTTCACGCCAGAATCGCCTGCATTCGCAAAGACTTCCTTCACAAACTAACAACTTCCACCGCAAAAACATTCAAGCTGATTAAAATCGAAGACTTGAATGTAAGCGGGATGCTGGCAAATCATAAGTTAGCTGGTGCAATAGCGGACTTAGGGTTTTACGAATTCCGGCGACAGCTAGAGTATAAGTGCCAAATGTATGGAGCGAGCTTGGTTCTGGTAGATCGATGGTTCCCCAGCTCCAAAATATGCTCGAATTGCGGACACAAACAAGAGATGCCATTAAGCATTCGGACTTACGATTGTCCTGCTTGTGGGGTGTCGATAGATCGTGACTTGAATGCCAGCTTGAATATTTTAAATTGGGAACCCTCGGCAGCCAGGGGGATAGCCTGCTTACCTTGGGATGGCCGACCACCCAATAGCGCAGGAAGTAAACGCCGAACTGTAATTAAAGATAGCTTTAGTTAAGTTTGGATAAGTTTTAGGAAGCAGAAAATCATGGACTCTACCAGAGAAACACAAACACATAACCCAGAATTTGAGTCAAAAGTGTGCGAACTGCTGCCAGACTTAGCTCAATTGCTAAAGAAACCTGGAGCACCAAAATCAGACGACTTTGCAGTTAACCTCGGAATTGACTTATCCCAATTAGAACCTCGCCTTGCTTCTCACCGTACAATGAGTTGCTACTGGGATTCGTCCCAGAATAGTTTCGTATGCTCGCCTACTTCTGGCGATCGGACACAACTGAACAGTGCTGTTGAGTCGAAACTGTCCGAGATGCTGCCCGATCTAGGTCAAGTGCTTGACAAAAATGGAGTATCAGAACCGTTCACAGTGAACCTCGGAACTGACCTGTCTGAATTTGCTTCTTCGCGTACAAACAGCACAATGAGATGCTGCTACATCTCTCCTAACAACGATCCGAAATGCTTCGTTACATATCAGGGGATAGGCTCCTAAAATAGGCTTTCAGAATCTGCTGCCGTCGATCGCCAATCTGTAGTAGCTTTAACAGCATGGAATTTCTTCAAGCAAGCTGAATCGATGCCTCAAAGCAAGAACAGCAGATTCTGGAACCCAAAGCTATTAAGTTTCCTAATGGTAGCCGGAGCAAGTGCTGTCTCTGGAAATCGCGCCTTTGCTCAAATCGCGCCCGATACCACCCTAGGAGCCGAACGCTCTGTTATCAATTCAGAAGTTAGTAACGGTTTGCCTCGCGATCGAATCGAGGGTGGAGCAACTCGCGGCATCAATCTGTTTCACAGCTTCTACCAATTCAATGTCAGTGAGGGGCAAAGCGTCTATTTTCAGAATCCTCCCGGAATTGAGAACATTATCAGTCGGGTAACAGGGGGCAGTCCCTCAGATATTCGAGGAACTCTCGGCGTGTCAGGGGGTACTGCCAACTTATTTCTGCTCAATCCCAGTGGCATTATTTTTGGGCCGAATGCTCGTTTGGATGTCGGAGGTTCATTTGTAGCAACCACAGCGAATGCCATTGAATTTGGCACTCGGGGCTTCTTCAGTAGTTCCGATCGCAATCCTCCCCCATTACTGACGGTCAATCCGTCAGCTTTTTTCTTTAACCAAGTAGCTCGTGGGTCGATCGTCAATCGTTCAACAGCAGCTTTGGCAGCAAACGCACGGGGGCTTCAGGTGCCTGATGGTCGGAGCTTGCTTTTCTTGGGTGGTGATGTGAGTTTAGCGGGTGGGGGGATGAATGCCTTCGGCGGTCGGGTAGAGTTGGGGGGAGTCGCAGCAGCCGGAATGGTAGGGCTGAGCGTAGATGGCAACAACCTGCATTTGAGCTTTCCTGAGAATGTGGCGCGAGCAGATATTTCCCTAACGGATGGGGCGAAAGTCGATGCAAGTGGTGAGGCGGGCGGTACTATCCAGGTTCGGGGCAGGCACGTATCGCTGAGCGGTGGTTCTCAAATGGTGGCTTTTACCCAGGGGGCAAAGCCAGGAGGAAACTTGTCCGTAAACGGCTCTGAGTCTGTGGAATTGCTGGGATACTCGCCGCGTGGTGTCTTGACGACTCAGACTTTCGGTGCCGGAAGTGCTGGAGACATCACCATCGACACCAGGAAACTGATTGTCCGGGATGGAGCAGCAGTATCTACTTTGACTTTTGGTGAAGGTGCGGCAGGTCAATTGACGGTAAACGCCTCCGAGTCTGTAGAGCTGATAGGTATTTCAAGTCAAGGCTCCAATAGCGGCTTGTTTAGTTCCACCGTCGCTGCTGGAGATGCAGGCAACCTGATCGTTAATACTGGGAGGCTAATTATTCGGGGTAGGGCAGCGATATCAACTGACTCTTCTGTGCTTGTGGATACACGTTCGCGGGTGATACGTCGTGCAACAGGACGAGGAGGCAAAGTGACTGTGAATGCTTCTGAATCTGTAGAGTTAACAGAATTTGGACTAATTTCCACAGATACTCAGGGTTCGGGAGATGCAGGCGACTTAACTATTAACACTGGCAGGTTGCTTGTCCAGTCTGGAAGCATCCTAACAACTGGAAGCAGTCGATCGGGAAGCGCAGGCAATATCGATCTCAATGTCAGTGACACCCTGCAAGCAAATAATGGCACCATTACCACCACTGCCGAGCAATCTTCCGGTGGGGCGATCGACATCACAGCAGGAGCCATCCGCTTGCAAGACAACAGCGACATCAGCACCTTTGTCTCCAGCGGCACGGGTGGCGGCGGTAATATCACTCTCAACGCCCGTTCCATCGTCGCCCTGGATGACAGCGACATCCTCGCCTTTTCCCAGGATGGCAGAGGCGGCAACATCACCCTCGAAACTCCTGCCTTCTTCGGCGAAAACTACCGCCGGGCACTTGGTGACGCTGACCCCGATACCCTCGATCGCAATAACCAAGTCGATATCAATGCCACTGGCGCGATCGGTAGTGGAGTTATTACCATACCCGATGTCAGCTTGATTCAAAACAGTCTCAGCGAATTACCAGAAAATCGGATTAACACCGACAGCCTCCTGGCGAATAGCTGCATTGTCCGCCGCTCACGACGCACTCAGGGACGCTTCACTATCACCGGAACAGGTGGCTTGCAAGAGCGCCCCGGAGATGCCCAGATGTCCAGTTTTCCCACCGTCGATGTGGAAACGCTACCAACTGAGGGCACCACCTCAAGCACCAACTCCGATCGTCCTTGGCAAAAAGGCGACCCCATTGTTGAACCCCAAGGCGTGTATCGACTGCCGAACGGGAAACTCGTTATGAGTCGGGAATGTTATTAGTTTAATGAAGCGCGATCGTTTCTCTATTTTGCCCCAATCGGCCGATCGAACTCGCTAGTTCTGCAAGCAACCGTCCCACCTTCACTATATTTCCTAGCTGGCGATAGTTCCCACATTCCGCACCCGGTACTGGCACATACACGGAACGCTCGGCCTACGATCTTTCTACTCCGAATTTGCTTGATATTGTGCGATCGTTCCAATCTATGAGTTGGGGGCATCTACTGCATAAGTCAATTAGCCTTACACCTATTAAATCACATCAGAGAGCAGCCGAAAAAAGGTATCTCTCAATACACCTCCTTTCGTTGAGTGCATTCAACCACAAGATGCTGCCCGCAAAAGCAAACAGCGAAAGAGTCGATCGTACTTATAAAAGTTACGGACAAAGCTGGGATTGAAAAAAAATCACTCTTAACCAGAACAATCAATTATGTCAAAAATTGTCTCAATTCACTGGTATAGAGGCAGCACGGGCAAATCAACTCCAAAATCTGATAGTTAATACTTGAGGTATTTGTCCGATGAACCAACAGCAATTGCGTACAAAAGTTTTAGTAGACTGCGGTGCCGGCGATTCTGAAATTGCCGAACTGCTGGCTTACAACCAAAATGTTTTTGATTTTAGCAGTGTCCAGCTTCCCCAAACCTTTCCCCCCGATCCTGAACCGGGCGTTGCTGCTTGGGAAAAATACGCAGCAGCCGCAGAAACAATGGGAGTTTATCAAGTATTGAAAAAGTGTTTGATCCAGTTTCAGTTTCCCATAGTTGCAGGAATCAGCGAAACTGAAGAATACCGAGCAGCTACTCGCAAAGGAAAGTTTCCAGACGAAAGTGCGATGGCGTCCCGCCCCGCAAGCTACGGCATTCCGCTAACTTTCACCGAACCCGAAAAACTTCAACTTCAATTGTATCAAACTTTGGCGGGTACTATTCCAGTATTAATAGCTGCCAACCGAGAGGATTTTGTCACATTAGTGCAAGCACTTACAAAACGCAATGAACCGCAGCCAATTTCCGATTCTATGGGGGCTTGTACGATTAGCGGTTACAACAATTGGCATCGGATCGAGCAATACAAACAGCAGTGGAGTGTCCGACAAAATAAATACTCAGAGACTGACTGGGAGGCAGAATTTAAACGCTTAATTCCCCGCAAAGAATTGTATCAAGATCGGTTGATAATTTTGAGTACGGGCCCCTACAGTAACGTGACAGCCAGCAATCTGGGATTAACAGAAACTGAGTGGGGGCAACTTTCTCTAAAAATCCGCCTCGAACACGAATCTACGCATTACTTTACCCGCCGCTTTTTCGGTTCAATGCGAAATAATATGACCGATGAATTAATTGCCGACTACAGAGGCATTGTCGCAGCTTTGGGATATTACCGATCCGACTGGTTTTTGCATTTTATCGGTTTAGAATCATTTCCGGCATACCGCAAAGGTGGCAGGTTAGAAAACTATAGGGGTCAACCTGTGCTGTCAGACAGTGCGTTTAAAATTCTGCAAATACTGGTGAAAAAAGCAGCGGAAAATCTCGATCGCTTTGACAAACAATTTTGCCAACACCAGAGAACTCCTTTAGAACAACTTTCTGCGGTCGTAACTTTAACTGCCCTAACTCTAGAAGAATTAGCGGACGACTCAGCCGAATTTTTGCAAAAGTTCGCAGCGTCGGCTAACTTGACGCTCGGCAATATGAACTCGACTAAAGCCCTGGCAAACTTTAACGATGTTGTAGGGTGCGTCAGCCTTCGGTGAGATGAGAAAAATAAGGGTTTTCCCATCTGACGCACCCTACCTGATGTGACAGTTGCCTTTCTTGGGGTGCATCTCATTTTTGCAAATATACTCGTAGGGGCGAAGCATTTCGGTAGTAAATCTTTGATTCTCACTAATAAATTTTCTGCCGAAATGCTTCGCCCTTGCCAAATAGAGATGCACCCCAGTTGCCTCCAAGAGTGATGAAGTTTAAACAGCCGATAGCCCGCAGCGAATCACAACAATACATAAAACAAAAAAAGCTTATGACAGAAGTTTTGATCCAACAGTTGAATAACAGCGACATTAACTGGATGATCGCCAACGGCAGCCGACAGCGACTTGCCTCTAACACCATACTGTTCCGACAACAAAGCAGCGTTAACAGCTTGTATATTGTGCTTGATGGCAGTCTAAGCGCTACCGTTAAAAGCAACTCAGAAAGTGTATTAGCAGGGGATTTTTCTGCCCTGGAAGATGACACTGATTTAGAGCAAGAAATTGGTCGCTTTTCTAGCGGCGACGTGCTAGGAGAAACATCATTTCTCAATCTCAGTCCCGCCGCCACTGCGGTGAAAGCAACAGAAAAATCAACAGTTTTAGTTTTGCCCCGCCAGAAATTGCTGGGGAAACTGCGACAAGACGCGGACTTTGCTTGTCGGTTTTATCGGGCGATCGCAATTTTACTGCAAAACCAGTTCGATCGATTAATTCAACAATTTATCCGCCGCCCGAATTTGAAAATATCGCCCCTGCAAGATATTCCCTTGCTGTTTGGGGAACTCAGCGACAGTGATGTTGACTGGATTGTCAGATACAGCCGCGTTGAAGAAATTGCCGCCGACACGATGTTAATTCGGGCAAATCGGCCAGTAGATACGCTTTACCTGCTGCTGCGCGGAACTGTATCAGTTACTTTTAATGAAAATAGCAGCAGCAGTTTCGCCAGCGTTTTTTCAATACTTGAAAATTTGGAGGAAAGCGATGAGTCGCCCGGATACGAAATTGCTCAATTGACAAGGGGTGAAATTACTGGGGAAATGGCTTTAATTGATACCCGTTTGTCGGCTTATAGTTTTAAAGCTTTGGAAAATTTACAGGTATTGGCGATCGACAAACAACAATTGTCCATTGAAATACAGAAAAATCCGGCGATGGGGACTCGTTTTTTGAGAGCGATTGCTATGTTAATTTCTGCTAGAATGCAAGCTCTAATCGGTCGCGTAGGATACGGCAGAAGTAGTTATCTGTTGGGGGAAAATCTGTCGGGAAATTCTCAATACGCTGATGAAATCGATGTCAACATGATGGACGATCTCAGTTTAGGGGGTAAGAGATTTGATTGGATGCTGAAGCGGTTAAAGATTTCGATTTAATTCAATTGTTTTAAGGACTGCGATCGCTAGAACAAACAGGAGGAATTAGAAGGTGCAAACTAAAAATAACAAACTTTTCCGTCAAGAAGCGCTAGAGCGTTTATCTTCGCCAGAAAGACTGGATCAAATGATTCAGGTAGTTAGTCCTAGAGCTTGGCTGCCTTTAAGTGCGATCGGCGCCTTAGTAGCTACTGCCACCGTTTGGAGTGTAGTTGGGCGAATTCCGCTGAATGTGACGGGTCAGGGAGTATTGATTCAGCCGCGCCGGATCGTGCAATTTCAAGCACCGAATGCCGGTGGATTATTAAACCTGAAGATTAAAGTGGGAGATCCAGTGAAGCGCGGTCAGGTAATCGCAACAATTGACCAATCAGCCCTCAAGCAACAATTAGAACAAGAAAAAGCAAAATTAGCCGAACTGGAACGGCAAAAAATCGACACAAATAAACTGCAAAAACAACAGATATCGCAGGAATTAAACACGCTGCAAAAGCAGCAACAAGACCTCGAAGAAAGTTTGCGCCGAGAATCAATTTCGCCGCTGCTGCGCCAACAAAACCTCACTGCTTTAAGACAAAAACGCCAAAGTTTGGAAGAAAGTTTGCGGAGAGAGTCAATCGCACCGCTGCTGCGCCAACAAACCCTCAATGCTTTGACACAAAAACGCGAAACCCTGCAAGAAAGTCTACGCCGAGAATCGAGCGTGCCCTTGCTGCGACAACAAACTCTCACAGTGATCGAAGAAAAACGTCAAAACCTCAAACAGCAAAAGCAAGAAATCAGTTCTTTAATAAAAACCCTACAGCAGCGGGTTGAAGCCCACCGCAGTCTTTTTGAGGAAAAGATTATCACCCAGGAACAGCTTTTGCAAGTCCAGCAGGAATATATGAAATCTCAACTGCAAGTCTCAGATATCGAAACGCAACTCAAAGAACTCGACGTTCAGAAAACTACTAACGAGCGCGAATATATGCAAAACCTCAATCGAATTAATGAAATCAAAAATAACATTCAAGAAATCGACATTCAAGCGACCAATGCCGAACGCGAATACCAACAAAATCTGACTAAAATGAACGAGATTAAAAATAACATTCAACAAGTGGACATTGAAAAGACTACGACTGAACGCGAACACCTCCAAAATCTCAACAAAATTGACGAAATTACAACCAAAATCAAAGATTTCAAAAATCAAGAAACCAAGTTAGCCCAACAAGATTTAGAAAAGACTGTCAGCCAAACAAATCAGATTCAAGAAATTAAACGCAAGATTGCCCAACTAGCAATGAAATTGGCAGGCGACAGCAAAATTGTCAGCCAATATGACGGCAAGATTTTAGAACTTGGCGTCGCACCGGGTCAAATTCTTAGTGCCGGTATGCGTTTAGGGGCGATCGAAGCAGAAGATCCGGGTGCAAAAATAATAAGTCTCGTCTATTTTGCTGACAAAGATGGGAAACAAATTCAACCTGGAATGAGCGTACAAGTTACTCCCAGCGTCGTCAAGCGAGAACGCTACGGCGGCATTATCGGCAAAGTAACTCGCGTTTCTCCCTTCCCCGTAACCAACCAAGAAATGTCAGCAATTATTGGTAATGAAAACATGGCAAATAAACTCTCGGAAACTTTGACAGCGGGCGGTGGCGCGCCCGTACAAATCTTTGCTGAACTGGAAGAAGATTCAAATAATATCAGCGGTTATAAGTGGTCTTCCTCCAAAGGGCCTGCGCTAAAACTTACGCCAGGAACTACCGCCTCAGTCAGAGTGCAAATCGCACAACAAGCACCTATTTCTTACGTAATTCCGATTTTCAAGTCTTTGACAGGCGTTAACTAATATTTTTCAAGGGCATCAAACAAGGCGGGCACTCTTGGCACCGCCCTACGGAAACCGATTTCTTTGTACTTCGGGTGCATCTGGTTTTGGAAGAGGAAGAGGGCGAAGCATGACCGCATATAAGTTATTAGTTATAATCTCCTATTTTCTGCGGTCATGCTCACTTTGGAAGAGGGCGAAGCATGACCGCATATAAGTTATTAGTTATAATCTCCTATTTTCTGCGGTCATGCT
>NZ_JAUBOJ010000315.1:0-9430 GCF_036700185.1 Microcoleus sp. BM001215392
CCCACACCAACTCCCACACCAACTCCCACACCAACTCCCACACCAACTCCCACACTAACTCCCACACCTACAGGTACGCCCGATCTAACCTGCATTGGCGATCGCATTGAACGACCAAACCTCGATCGACCAAATCCAGTTGATAATATTATCAACGGCAATTCCGGCATCATAATCGGCACTGCCAAAAATGACGGTTATGTTGGCAGCAACAAGCCAAATATCTTCGATGCCAAAGCAGGTAACGACAACCTAATTGGCGGCGAACTTAACGATATCTTTTACGGCAATGAAGGCAATGACTTCATTAACGGTTACAAGGGAGACGATATCCTGTTGGGCGGTAAAGGAAACGACATCATTATTGGCGGTTTTGGTAAAGATGTTATTTTCGGGAATCAAGGAAACGATTCACTTAACGGACAAGAAGATAATGACTTAATCTTGGGCAATGAAGGTAACGATTTTATCGACGGCGGTAAAGGAAACGATACTTTGTTCGGCGGAAACGGTCAGGATTTAATCCTAGGTAGCGAAGGCAATGATACTCTGTTTGGAGAAGTTGGGGACGATACTTTGTCTGGCGATGCCGGAAATGACCTCGTTTATGGCGGTCAAGGCAACGATCTAATTGACGGCGGTAAGGGCAATGATTCGATTTATGGAGACAAAGGTAACGATACACTTCTCGGTTGCGAAGGCAACGATATTTTGTTTGGAGGCTTAGGCAACGATAGCTTGATTGGCGGTTTGGGCAATGATATATTTGTCGTCGGAAACAGTCTCGGACTCGATATTATTTCCGATTTTGTCAAAGGCGAAGATGTGTTAGGATTGTCTGGTGGCTTGAGTTTCAATCAATTGGAAATTAGTCAGAGCAATAACACCACTTTGATTAAGGTGAATGGAATTGCGATCGTCTCTTTGATCGGAGTCAATGCCTCGTTAATTGGTGTTAACGATTTCCGAACAATTTAAGGATTGCTATAGAGGAAACTGCACGTGCCCAAAGCGTGTCAACTTAAGTCTAGAACCCTTGATAAATCTCGCTTTTATCAAAGTCTAGATCCCCCTAAATCCCCCGAATCGTTGCGGGGACTTTGAGAAGACTCCTGTCCCCCCCTTCGATCGGGGGGCTAGGGGGGATCTGGCCTTAATGGTCAAACAGCAGTTTCTGACTACGTTTGAGCTTAAGTTGACACCAATGGCACGTGCCGTTTCCCTAAAATTAATCGCGATCGGGTGCGATGTCTGGTGGCATCGGAATTAATATAACCCGAAATCAGGACACGGCAGTGCCGTTTCCCTAGAATTAATCTGGTGTAGGGAAACGGCACTGCCGTGTCCTCTATATCATTTCGGCGCAGCCGGAATTGATATTAGCCACAATCAGGAAACGGCAATGCCGTTTCCTCCGTTGCCTATTTGCCTATCTAATCCTCCACCTCCGAAGCCCGCAATTGTCCGCAGGCGGCATCTGCTTCTAAGCCGCGAGAATACCGCACGCTAACGGCGATTTTCTTCTCCTTCAAAACCGTAACAAAATTGTTAATTCGATTGGGAGTTGGTCGCTGATATTCAGCTTCCTGAATCGGATTGTAAGGAATTAAATTGACATGACACTGAAAACCGCGCAACTGACTTGCTAACTCGGCTGCGTGTTCCGGTAAGTCATTGACATTAGCTAAGAGTACGTATTCAAAGCTTAATCTACGGCCGGTCGATCGCACATACTCGCGGCATTCTGCCATTAACTCACCCAAAGGATAAGGGTGGGCGCTGGGAATCAACTCTTCGCGCAGTCTTTGATTGGAAGCGTGGAGGCTGACGGCGAGGGTAACTTGCAGTTGATGTTCGGCTAGTTGGGTGATGCGATTGCGGATTCCGACTGTGGAAATGGTGATGTTTCGCTGTCCAATTCCTACGTCTTGATTCAAACACTTGACAGCAGCTACGACATTATCGAAATTCAGCAGCGGTTCGCCCATTCCCATAAATACGATGTGGCTGACTCGGCGGTCGAAATCTTGCTGTACTGTCAAGACTTGATCGACGATTTCGTGTACTTCTAAGTTGCGCTTGAAACCGCCTTTACCCGTGGCGCAAAAGTCGCAGCCCATCGCACAGCCAACTTGGGCTGAGACGCACACTGTCAGCCGTTTTTCGGTGGGAATGCCGACGGTTTCAATGATTTGACCGTCTGCTAATTTTAGGAGATACTTTACGGTGGCGTCTGGTGCGACCGATCGCCAATGAATAGTCGATCGCCCGATCGGAATTTTAGCAACCGTCTCGCGCCATTGTTTAGAGAATACAGAAATGTCAGAGAGCGATCGCGCCCCTTTCTCATAAATCCACTGATACAACTGTTTACCGCGATAAGCTGGTTGTCCCTGCTGCTGTACCCACTCCGTTAACTCAGCCAAATTCGCGCCCAACAAGGGCGGAATTTTACCCGACTCAACAGCCAAAGCAGCAGTCTTGCGAGACTGATTCGCATCCCTGGAATTACCAGAAGAGTACACCTGAGAAACGGAGGTAGGAGACATAGGTCATAGCGAAAATTTACGATCACTCTCTATACTAAAACTTCTTGACCCAAACAGCCGTCTTTCTGTGACGAAATTGGCAAAATTCTGCTTACTAAATATTTTATGGCGTTAAATTTGAAGAAGATGAAAACCGCTTGCGGAGCTTGGTGCATGGTAACTCTATATACCTATAAATTGCATAGGCTAATATCAAGGAAATCATTAAACTTGCCAATCCCTGTACAACCATAGGCATTTGATTAAAATAAAAATGAATACCTTTAATCGTTGTATCGTGTACTAGATAAAGCGAGTATGAAAGTAAACCCACAAATCGCACCCACTTCCAATTTAGAGGTTTAAATATTAGCCAATCTGGAAAACGGATAGCAGGTACGAAACAAAGATGTATTCCAATACCTTGAACAGTGAAACGAACTGTATTTTCCAACTCAGGATAACGAAATAGCAAAGACAAAAGAATTAAAGTTATTCCTAATGGTAGTAAGAAATACTTCCAAAGTCGCTCTGATCCGTAGGGAGCGTCTAATACTGGGTTACCATAGACCGCTAATGCACAACCAAACAATATGCTATCCATTCGGGTATCTGATAAATGATATATCCGCTGTTCAACTGCTCCCATACCAAAAACTAGAACACATCTCCACAGTAGAAACAATATACACAAACCCCAAAAAATTAACATTTGCTGTTTGGGCTTCAAATGCATTTTCATTAAAAGTATGTATAAAAAAGGAAAAATTAAGTAGAAGTGTTCTTCAACGGCAAGAGACCAATACACATCTGTACCAACAGCTACTCCAGTGGTACCATTAAAAAATTCATAGTAGTTATAATAATGTAGAGCCTGACTTAAAAAACCTGGCAGTCTGATTTCGCCTTGTAATACCCCTAGCAATGTTAAAATAGCTCCCACAAATAAAACTGCATAAAAGCCAGGGAGTATTCGCACTACACGTCGCAAATAAAAATATTTGATATTAATCACTTGATTTTGTTCGTATTCACGTCTCAGCAAGGTTGTAATTAGATAACCGCTCAAAAAGAAAAAAGTTGTTACACCCAATCCTCCGGGCACAATATAACCCATTCCTGCATGAGATAAAAAAACAATTAAAAAAGAAACAGTCCTAATTCCATCCAACGAAGGAATGTAAAATTTTGATGATGTCATATTATTTTTTTATGAAATTTACTTTTTTTCATATTTGGATATTACTTCAAATATTTTTTGGATATCGAGTCCTACTTACTTACTTAAAGTCAAAGTTGTTATTCTACCTGAGATATTTGGATTAGTGCAGTTGTTGGAGCAGCGCCAAAGGGCCACAGGTGATGTTTTCCCAGGACTATTGGTCACAAATCCGACAATTAAGTGTATTGATGAGGAATGGTTGTATCTTAAGTGAGATAAGCTAACTTGTCAATATTTTTGCGCACAAGCCTGATTTGGCTGGGCTACGACCAAAACTCGTCCCAAAATACCGGCGAGTCCTCTGCTCCTAAAATTGAGTCCTCCTTCCACTTCATTAACGACAAGAACGCCTAGATAGAGCGTTGATAATAGTTAAATCTGTCGATCGAGGTCTGCCTTCTGAAAGCCGATCCAGACGGGACTGCAAACAACTGTGGTGCTTTCTGCCATTAGCTCTGACTCTTTTTTGATATTTTTTTGAGGTGGTACCACTTTTGCCCAGAGTCTATCTTAACCGTGGTAATTTTTATTTTACCAAAAAGTTAATTTCGGCGAAATTCGCCAAATATTGCGTGTAAATGACCGCAGTCACCTAAAATAAACTCTGTAGTTTGTTAAAGGGTATGCAAATCTGACTGCTTTCCACCAACAATAATTCAACTTTCATGGTGCTAAATATTCTCGCGCTACCTCTAGGCTTTCAATTTACATCGCCAGGCCCAATTATTTTTCAACTCGGCCCCTTAGCCGTCCGTTGGTACGGACTGTTGATAGCTTCTGCTGTTTTGATTGGGGTCAGTCTATCTCAATATTTGGCCGAAAAACGCCGCGTTAACCCGGAATTGCTGGGTGATTTAGCAATTTGGCTGGTTCTGGGCGCTATTCCGTGCGCTAGAATTTACTATGTAGCTTTTGAGTGGCAGCAATACGCCCAGAGACCTGAAGATATTATTGCGATTTGGAAAGGCGGAATTGCCATTCACGGCGCAATTTTGGGCGGCACGATCGCAGCTTTGATTTTTGCGAAAATCCAGCGAGTTTCTTTTTGGCAATTGGCCGATTTAATCGCGCCTTCGGCAATTCTCGGTCAGGCGATCGGACGCTGGGGAAATTTCTTTAACTCCGAAGCTTTTGGTAGTCCTACGGATTTGCCTTGGAAACTCTATATTCCTGCAAACAGCCGCCCGATCGCCTATGCTAATTTTGAATATTTCCATCCCACATTTCTCTACGAATCCCTGTGGAATTTGACAGTATTCGGGTTGCTGCTGACTTTGTTTTTCCGCGATTTGCAGGGTAAAATTAGATTAAAAACTGGTGCTTTGTTTTTGGTTTATATCGCAGCTTACAGTTGCGGTAGAGTCTGGATTGAAGGGTTGCGAACTGATAGTTTGATGTTCGGGCCGCTGCGGACGGCGCAGATGGTAAGCTTGACAGGGATTGTGTTAGGTTTGGGCGGTTTGGCTTGGCTTTATTTGCTCGATCGACCTTTGCCAGATGTGATATCAGCCACGGGCGATCGCACAAAGGTTGCTCCCAAATCCCCAGAGGATCAATAAAAAACCCCAGAGACGTTAGTCTCTAGGGCTCAAAACCAGGGTGCATCTACCATCCCTTACTTCCAACCAAAATAGGTGCATCCGGAAGCGCCGGTAAATTTAGCAAATTTTTTTGAGCACCCATGAGTTTGACAGAGATTGCATCCCTAATTCCAGGCGTATACATTGTAGGTGCAGGCCCCGGAGACCCGGATTTGTTGACTGTTAAGGCTCAAAAATTACTGGCTGCGGCCGATGTCATATTATTTGCCGATTCCCTAGTTCCAGAGCAAATTTTAGAGGGGGTGCGCGCGGATGCTGAAGTTATCCAAACGGCAGATAAGACTCTCGAAGAGATTGTACCTTTGATGGTGGAGCGAGTGCGCGACGGCAAAAGCGTCGTCCGACTGCATTCGGGCGATCCCTGTCTCTACGGCGCAGTCGGCGAACAAATGCACGCTTTAGCTGAAGCTGGAATTGCTTTTGAGGTGATTCCGGGAATTAGCGCTTTCCAACTTGCCGCAGCTAAACTTAAAATTGAGTTGACAGTTCCGGGAGTTGTGCAGACAATTATTTTGACCAGAATTAGCGGCAGAACTGAAGTACCAGAACGTGAAGAATTAGCTGGTTTGGCGGCTCATCAAGCCAGTTTGTGCTTGTATTTGAGCGCGCGACACGTCGAACAAGCTCAAGCTAAGTTGATGGAACATTACGCGTCTGATTTGCCTGTGGCAATTTGTTATCGGTTGGGCTGGCCTGATGAGAAAATTGTGCTGGTTCCTCTTGACAAAATGGCGATCGCCACTCGCGAACATAATTTGATCAGAACGACGATGTATGTGATTAGTCCGGCTTTGGGTAAAGAGGCTCAAGGACGATCGCGCTTGTACCATCCAGAGCACGATCGGCTGTTCCGAGAGAAGCAAGTTCGGCAGCGGATTGTGTAACGGATTTAACGGATGGAAGAATTCCCAATGACAACTATCCACTGACAACTGTCAACTATCCACTGACAACCGTTAACTGTCAACTGTCAACTGTCAACTGTCAACTGTCAACTGACTAATTACCAATGAAAGATTTAACTCGCAGACAATTTATCACTGTCACCGCATTAACCGCCGGATTTGCTTTAGCAGTTCATCCTATTTCTTTGGCAACTATTACCACAGATGCAACGGGTTTAGTTGCAGGTGAAGTGAAAATTCCCGTGAAAGACGGGCAGATTCCAGCATACAGAGCAATGCCGGCCAGCGGTAGCAATTTTCCAGTAATTTTAGTAATTCAAGAAATCTTCGGGGTTCACGCGCACATTCAAGATATTTGCCGCCGTTTTGCTAAATTAGGTTATTTGGCGATCGCCCCTGAAATGTTTGCCCGTCAAGGCGATGTTTCTAAAATCACCGACATTCAAGAAATTGTCAGTACAGTTGTCTCGAAAGTTCCCGATGCTCAAGTGATGTCCGATTTAGATGCTACCGTCGATTGGGCGCAAAAGTCAGCCAAGGGCAATATTGATAAGTTAGGGATTACCGGATTTTGCTGGGGTGGCAGAATTGTTTGGCTGTACGCGGCACACAACCCGAAAGTCAAGGCTGGCGCGGCTTGGTACGGGCGTTTGGCTAGCGATTCTACGCCTTTGACTCCCAAACAGCCGATCGACCTTGCAGCAACTTTGAAAGTGCCAGTATTGGGGCTTTACGGCGGCAAAGATGACTTAATTCCCAACGATACAGTCGAGAAAATGCGACTACTTCTCAAAACTGGCAGCAGCGGTTCTGAAATTGTGCTTTATCCAGATGCGCCCCACGGTTTTAACGCCGACTATCGCCCAACTTATCGGGAAAAAGAAGCCAATGATGCTTGGAAAAAGCTTCAAGATTGGTTTAAGAAGCACGGAGTTGCATCATAGTTTTGAGTTAAAACTTACCCGCTTCCCGCTTTAAGAAAGCCTATCTAACGAACCGCGAAGACGCGAAGAGCGCGAAGTTAGAGAAAGAAGAGAAAAAGGTAATATTGTCGATCGCCCTTAAGACAGTTGGGTTTGGGCGCTGCAAAAGGTAAACTGGGCGGTGTAGAATTTATCGATCGACAGGTAAGCCCGTGCTAGACGAACAAGCTAAAAAAACCATCCTGCGCAAAATCCCTCACGGATTGTACATTTGCGGTGTCAAAGACGGGGAGGAAGTCAACGGTTTCACCGCTAGCTGGGTGATGCAATCTTCCTTTACCCCTCCCTTAGTCGTCAACTGCGTCAAGCAAGACTCTAAATCCCACGCCATGATCAAAGCCAGCGGTGTGTTTGCTTTGAGTTTTTTGGAAGCTGGACAAAAAGAATTAGCCCAGAAATTCTTTAAGCCGCAGCGCCGGGTTGGCAATAAATTTGAGGATGTAGAATTTTATGCTGGCCCGGAAACTGGTTGTCCGATTATCTCGGATACTCTGGGTTACATTGAGTGCAATGTTGTCGGTGCTGTGGAACATGGGGATCACACGGTTTATGTGGGAGAAGTTATCGGTGCGGGGGTTCACCGCGAGGGAAATCCGTTGCTGTTAGAAAGTACCGGCTGGAATTACGGCGGGTAAAGACTTGGTAGTTGCTATTTTCGCACTCCATCTCAGAAACCGGGTTTCTACGAGTTTTTGCGCTAAGTAACGAGAAATATTCGTAGAAACCCGGTTTCTAGTCCCTGCGTACAGTTAAGCGGCGTATAATTAATAAAAAATCGGCGACAATTTTGTCGATATTTTTCTCTGTCAAAATTGGGACGTGGACGAAAATACATTTGGTGCTAAGTTGAGAATCGCCAAGGTGTTTTAAAATTGCGTAATAGAGAGCTTCACAAACATATTTCCCTGCTTCGTGACTGATTTCGGTTGCGGCTAAATCAGCGACTAGCGGTTCGAGATTGACTGGTGTTTTCAGAATGTCTGTATCGCAGCAAGCGCAGGATTCTACGGTTAATTTTTGTCTGCTTTCGGCCATGCCGCAGCAGATAATGGTTTCGGGTTGGATTTGGTTGATTTGGGCGATCGCCAAACTCGGCGCTTCCTGGAAATCTACGGGCAGTTTTCTCAAAAAAGTTAGCGAATCTGGCAAAGATTCAATTTGGGAAATTTTGGCTAATAAATCGTCGGAAGAGTTGGATTTCTGATGGGGAAGCCAGGTATCAAATGAGGTTAGCAGGATTTTTTTAGTCATATAATGTCCCGTCTATCGATCGCAATCAAATAGGTTCGCTCGTTCGGACTTCAGTCCGCATCAATTTCTGCGGACTGAAGTCGGAACGAGCGAACCTTTGTTATGGGTGATTTTGTGCAACAATAACGATATTAATAATATAAGGCAAGTAAGTCAATGTCTGTCATTGCAGTAGTGGACTATGACATGGGCAATCTCCACTCGGTCTGTAAAGGCTTGGAAAATGTGGGTGCAGTGCCAAAAATTACGGATTCTCCTGCTATCATCGAGCAGGCTGATGCGGTGGTTTTGCCGGGAGTAGGTTCCTTCGATCCGGCGATGCAGCATTTACGATCGCGCAATTTGATAGAACCGATAAAAAGTGCGATCGCCTCGGGGAAACCTTTTTTAGGCATTTGTTTGGGTTTGCAAATGCTGTTTGACAGTTCCGAAGAAGGTACGGAACCGGGGATGGGAATTATTGCGGGAAAAGTGCGCAGGTTTCGATCGGAACCGGGGTTGACCATTCCGCACATGGGATGGAATCAATTAGAATACACTCAGCCCAATTTGCCACTGTGGCAAAATCTCTCACCTCAACCTTGGGTTTATTTAGTGCATTCTTATTATGTCGATCCGGTTGATTCAACAGTAAAAGCTGCGGTGGTTACCCATGGAAGCCAAACTGTGACGGCGGCGATCGCTAAAGACAATCTGATCGCCGTGCAATTTCACCCGGAAAAATCTTCGACTACGGGATTGCAAATGCTGTCAAATTTTGTCAGTCTGGTGAGAACAAAAGTTGCTGCTTAGGTAATAGATATCTTGCAAACGTCCTTTTAATCTATTTTGGGAACGGGCTCTGGGGCCCATTCCACAAGAAAAAAACGGGTGCATTTCAGTTTGGAAGAGGGCGAAGCATGACCGCATATAAGTTATTAGTTATAATCTCATATTGACG
>NZ_JAUBOJ010000316.1:0-1276 GCF_036700185.1 Microcoleus sp. BM001215392
ACTCCACAACTATTGTATTTAATAAAATTTTGTGAATCATTTAGACTTGCTATATCTATTGACATTGAATTGTTGCCAAGAGTTCAGAATGCCGGTGATTCGCCATAATATTCTCGTGATAGCATAGGAAACACACCTTGCAATTGTCCAATTAAGTGTAGCAGCAATTTTCTTACTTATACTATTAAGCAGCCACAAACTGTGATAAATTGCAATGGCTGCGAGCAGAAGGGCGATCGCACTTTTGACAATTGTCCAGCCATCACCTAAAAACACCTGAAGCGGTACTATGAAAAACGATTCGACTGGTAAATCGAGGGTAATTACATTTAGCTGAAAGCAGGAAAAATAAGACCAGCGATAAATCCAGCCGGTGAAAAACAAAGCGGCACCAAGTAAGCCAACAACGCTGGCAAAGTTGCCTAAAATATTCGATTCGGGAGTAGGTTGGGGAGAAGCAGTCACGGAATCACCTTCAAGGGATGTGGAGTACAATTTCAAGACATTAGGGGATTAACGCCTATCCTTGAAGGGGGTCTAGGGGGACTATGAAACGGAAAACACTTTCATTTGTAGTTGTAGCACTTTTTACGGCAACAGCGGGTATGGCTGCACAAGTTAATGCGGCCAGTCAGGAAGTCCAAAAACAGAATTTGGCATCCGTACAAGCACAAGCTAACGCTAGTCAGCCGATACCCGTAGCGTTGCCGACGGATGCAAAAATTTCTATGAAAAAGGGCACACCGCAAAGCGGTAGAGTTGTAGAGATTGACGAGAAAACGCAAAAAATATCGATTCAGCGAGGACAGGACAAGGTATCAATCCCGTTGGGTCAAATTGATAAAATCGTGTTTTCCAAAAGTGCGGTGGTTTATCGCAGTAATGGGGGGCCAGTTGTGCGGGGCGATGGCACTCCAGCGAAAGGTCGTCCAGAGACTTGGCGCAGTATTCCCATGAACGCTTTTCGCTTGCTAGATCCGAATTAAGGTCAAGCGGATGTGAAGCTAGGGTCTGTTCTTTCTGTTGACAAGTTGGACAGTATCAGGTCAGTTATGGTTGGAGATGGAAAAAATAAACGGCAATTTGTCGTCGATGAAATGCAGTTTGATGTGCAGAAAAAGACGATGACAATTGCAGCGACTCCGTATTGAGTATTGAGTCCGTCGGGGGTTTAAATCTTTGCATCATAGCAAAAGTCCGTCGGGGGTTTTTAACCCCCGTCTCATAGCGAAAGTCCTCTAAAAGAGGACTGAAGAGAAGAGTTAAGATTTGTGCG
>NZ_JAUBOJ010000316.1:1376-9422 GCF_036700185.1 Microcoleus sp. BM001215392
GTAGGAGTGCGTAATTTCTGTCTGTTTCAATTCAAACCTTCCATAATTCTCGATCTTGCAGTCCTCTTCAGAGGACTTTCGCTATGAGGCAGGGGTTTTAACCCTTGCCGGACTGTTGCAACAAATGTAAAATATCAGTGGCACTAAAATTAAAATCCCAACTCTCTTTACTAAAACCGATGGAAACCATCAATCTTAAAGAAGAAGTCCGCAGCTTAATCGATAAATTACCTGAAAACTTTACTTGGTCTGACCTGATATCTGCAATTTATCTCAGACAAAGAATGCCATCCCAATCAATTCAAGTTAAAGGTATCAAAGAAACAGTTGAAGCAGAAACTTTGCATGAAGTTGAAGAATCTTCGCCTACACCTAGCCGATTTGGGAGCGAGCGAGGACTCATTGCAATTTCTGATGACTTTGATGCACCGCTGGAGTTATTGCCATCACCGTTAGTCAATAGCTTGCTGGAAAAAGCTAAAGAATTGACTAAAGTATCTGCTGAGTTAACTGAAATTATTGCTAAAATTGAGAAAGAACGCCAGATTGAGCAACCTCAAAATTTTTGGGAAGCAATCCAAAAGTTTCGTCAAGAAAACCATTTAGAAGCAGCAGGAATTGAGGCAGAAGTTTTTGAGGGAGTCCGCGATAAGTAGTAGATATTAGCGAGGCTCCTAGTGTTACAATTTATAAAATTTCGTTAAAAGGGACATATAACTATGCAAATCAAAGGCATAAAACGGGGTAACATTATTGAAATTTCAGAAAACCTGAACATTCCTGATGGTTCAGAAGTTCTGATTGAGATACCGGAAGCTCCGCAAATCAACAATGAGGAAAGGCTGAAACGTCTACATCAAGTATTTGGAGCTTGGAAATACGAGACTGAACTGGGGGAAATTTTTGCCGAAATTGATAGAGAGAGACATAGTTATTTTGGCAGACCGATAGACTTTTTGAACGATTAGTAGGAAATAAACTGTGTATTTGTTGGATACTAATATTTGCGTGGCATTGATGCAGGGCAATCCTGTTACTATTGCTAAATTTGACGCTAAATCTACGGAGTGTTATCTACCGAGCATCGTATTGGCTGAACTCTATAAAGGAGTGTACTGTTCTCGGCAAATCGAAAGAAATTTGAGTGAGGTAAATTTATTTGTTATAGAAATGGAAATTTTCCCATTTGACTCCGATGCGGCGGCAGAGTTTGGAATAATTCAAGGCGAGTTAAGACGCATGGGTAGACCGACTGGAGAATTAGATGCTTTAATTGCGGCGGTTGCTAGATCGCGTGCAGATATTGTGGTAACTCACAATACTCGTGATTTTATCAATATTCCACGGTTGCAATTAGAGGATTGGTTAATTTGATGAGGAGAAGTAGCTAAGATTATGAAACGAATTATTAGCAGTGTTTTGGTTTTGGGTGTTTGTCTGACTTCTCTGACTGTGCCGCTGATGGTTCAACCGAGTTGGGCGCAAAGTCAAAATTCACAAGTTAAAGAATTAGAGCAACTGATACAGCAAGCAGACGAACAAGAAAAGCAAGGACAACTGCTACAGGCAATAGAAACATGGCAACAAATTCTAGCGATTGCGCGACAATCTAAAATTAGAAAACTTGAAGCCCCAATACTTTATAATATTGGTTTAGTGTACAATAGGATTCCCCAACCGCAAGCAGCATTAAAATACTATAACCAAGCTTTACTAATTATGCGGGAATTAGGCGATCGCGATAAGGAAGCTGTTACTTTGAGTAAGATTGGTTTAGTGTACAACAGTATCTCCCAGCCACAAGAAGCATTGAAATATTTTAACCAAGCTTTACCGATTAGCCGGGCAGTGGGCGATCGCGCGGGGGAATCTGTTATTTTGAATAATATTGGTTTAGTATACAACAGCATCTCCCAACCGCAAGAAGCATTGAAATACTATAACCAAGCTTTACCAATTAGTCGGGCAGTGAGCGATCACGCGGGGGAATCTGCTACTTTGAATAATATTGGTGTAGTCTACGACAACATCTCCCAGCCACAAGAGGCATTGAAATACTTCAACCAAGCTTTACTAATTAGCCGGGCAGTGGGCAATCGCGCGGGGGAAGCTACTACTTTGAATAATATTGGTGGAGTATACGGCAGCATTTCCCAGCCGCAAGAAGCATTGAAATACTTGAACCAAGCTTTACTAATTAGGCGGGAAGTCGGCGATCGCGCGGGGGAAGCTGGTACTTTGAGTAATATTGGTGTAGTGTACATCAGCATTTCCCAACCGCAAGAAGCATTGAAATACTATAACCAAGCTTTACCAATTCTGCGGGAAGTGGGAGATCGGGATAAGGAAGCTACTACTTTGAATAATATTGGTGGAGTGTACAACGAAATCTTTCAACCGCAAGAAGCATTAAAATACTATAATCAAGCTTTACCAATTCTGCGGGAAGTGGGTAATCGCACGGTGGAAGCTACTACTTTGAATAATATCGGTTCAGTCTACCTCAACACTTCCCAACCGCAAGAAGCATTAAAATACTATAACCAAGCTTTACCAATTATGCGGGAAGTGGGCAATCGCGCGGGGGAAGCTGGTACTTTGAATAATATTGGTACAGTGTACCATAAAATTTCCCAACCGCAAGAAGTATTGAAATACTTGAACCAAGCTTTACCAATTCTGCGGGCAGTGGGAAACCGTGCGGGGGAATCTGGTACTTTGCATAATATTGGTGCAGCCTACTACAGCATTTCCCAACCAGAAGAAGCATTAAAATACTTGAACCAAGCTTTACCGATTAGGCAGGCAGTGGGCGATCGCGCAGGCGTTGCTGCTACTTTGAGTGGTATTGCTCTAGTGTACCGAGATACGAAGCAACCAACTCAAGCGATCGACAATTTGCAGCAATCCCTCCAGATTACCCTAGAAATGCGGAGTGGTTTACAACGGGAAAATCGCCAAAAGTTTTTAGAAGGTCAAAGAGGAAGCGCCGTTGTACTTGTTGACATCCTCATCGACGAAAACCAAGCCGATCGCGCTTTTCAATGGGTCAACATCGCCACCACAGCCGATCTCGCCGACTACACCCGCCTCATCAACGCCAAAGTCGCCAACCCCCAAGCCCAAAAAGCCATAGACGAATGGAATCAAAAAAATCAACAACTGCAATCCCTCCGCCGCCAACTCGAAGACAAATTCTCGGAAAATCTCTCCCGACAAATGCGGGAATTAGACACAGAAGTCAACCGCAAAGCCGAAGAAATCTCCCGCCAATTCCCAGAAGTCGCCGAACTCTTTGAAACCACACCCAAAGACATCGCCCAACTGAAAGCAAGTATCGCACTAGATACCGTTGTCATTCAACCCGTCTTGCTCACAAATGTCAAAAATGTCCCCAATACGATCGCCATATTTGTCTTGACAAAAGACAGTTTAAGTGTTAAAAAAATTGCGATCGACCCCAAACAATTCGACAATCTCCTGACTCAATACCGCAAAGAAGTGCAAGATATTGGCGAAACTAACTTCACCGTAACTGGCAGCAAACTCTACGAAATGTTGATTCGTCCCGTGGAAGACCAAATTAAAGCTACTTCTGCCAAACAATTGAGCATCATCGCCACGGGAAAACTGCGCTACATCCCCTTTGAAACGCTGTATGACGCAAAAATAAATGAATTCCTCATCCAGAAATATCCCGTCAACTATCTCACCCGCATCTCCACAAGGTCAATTCCCAATTCTACTTTAAAAGGCGGAGTCTTAGCATTAGGAAATCCCGTCCCCCGCCCGCCCCAAAATCTACCCGGTTCCGAAATAGAAGTGAGAAATATCGCTCAATTATTGTCAGGAAGTTCCGCTTATATCGGCAATGACGCCACCCTCGATCGATTCAAAACTCAAGCGCCCCGCTTTCCTTTTTTGCACCTCGCAACTCACGGCTGTTTCCAACCGGGAGGCTGTAAAAGTTTGGGCATGGAGGAAAATACATTGCTGTTTGCTGACAGTCAATTCAATATTCGCGATGCCGCCTTATTGGGATTGCAAAACACCAGACTCATTACTTTAAGCGCTTGCGAAACCGCCATACAAGCGAATTCCAACGGTGAAGAAATATCGGGAATGGCCTATATATTCGAGCGGGCGGGCGCGCAAGCTGTGATGGCGAGTTTGTGGAGTGTTGATGATGCAGCTACTAAAGATTTGATGGTGCAATTTTATCAAAATATTAATCAAGGGATGAGTAAAAATGAAGCTTTGCGGCAGGCTAAGTTGAGTCAAATTGGTCGCCATCCGTTTTATTGGTCGCCGTTTATTTTAATTGGGGATGGGCGGTAGTTGAAGTTCGGCGGTTGAAACCCGGCGGTTGGAAACCGCGTCTACACAAACTTGCGTCCGCCTGCGCGGACTGAAGAGTACACGGGGTATTTGACTTATCTACTCGTTCCCAGGCAAAGCCTGGAAGTTAATTTCTTAGTCCGCGAAGGCGGACTTCGTTTGTGTAGTAGCGGTTTCCAACCGCCGAATCGTCTACGAACCAGTTCAGGAGGTAATCATTGAATGGAAAGAATAGAGGAGTACCGCCAATTTATCCGCCAAATCTTAACCTCTCATGCCACAGTCGATCCAAATTCAGATTCAGATGTTGAATGTCAGTTGGTGTTCGATACAGAACAAGACCATTATCAAATTTTAGATGTGGGCTGGGAGGGATATAAACGGATTTATAACTGTTTCATTCATTTGGATATCAAGGATGGCAAAATCTGGATTCAACGCAAGATGACAGAAGCAGATTTAGGACAAGAATTAGTTGAGATGGGAGTGCCCAAAGAAGATATTGTTTTAGGGTTGCATCCACCTTACAAGCGTCCCTATACTGGCTATGGAGTTGCTTAGTTACCGGGCGGTTGGAAACCCGGCGGTTGAAACCGCGTCTACACAAACTTGCGTCCGCAGCAGAGGGGGACTGAAGAGTAAAATTGTTGTCCACTTTTTGATATGCTGACAAAAGTGAGTGCAAAAAATGTGATTTAAATATGATAGGTAATATAGGACAACCGACTGCTGTCAGCGATCGCCCTTATTTAGTATTAACCAGTCAAGATCAAAGCATACAGTTAGAGTTAAAACAGTCGCAGCACGTCTTGGGGCGCGATCGCACTCGTGCAGATTTAGTTCTTCCCGAAGCTTGGCGCGTGGTTTCCAGCGTTCATGCTGTTTTGCACCAAAAAGGCGATAATTACTGGATTTACGACGGAGACGGGCAGAAACCGAGCACTAATGGCTTATTTGTCGATCGCACTCGCATCACTCCCAATGACGGTTATTGTCTCAAAAACGGCACAGAAATTAAAATTGGTCTCGATCCGAAAAATCAAGTTTTGGTGACTTATTTTAATCCCCTAGCCAGTCAAATTTTTCCCCCCAGCAAACAGTCAATTCCCCTCAGCAATCGATCGGTTTTGTTGGGCCGCGATCCAAATGCTTCGCTACAATTAGATGCGCCGCTGGTTTCGAGGCGCCACGCGACAATTGATGCTGACAGTCGCGGTAATTATATTTTACGCGATCACAGTGTTAATGGCGTTTTTGTCAACGGTCAGCGCATCACAAATTCTGTACAGTTGGCTGAGGGAGATGCGATTCGGATCGGCCCGTTTACTCTAACTTACCGCAATCATACGTTAGAGGTGCAAGACCGAGGCAATCAAATTCGCCTGGATGCTGACAGTCTGGTGATTCCAAAGCGTTTGGATCGGATTACTTTGGCGATCGAACCGGGACAGTTTGTGGCTTTAGTCGGCGGTAGCGGCGCGGGTAAATCTACTTTAATGCGGACGCTTTTAGGCATTGAAAAAACTACTGAAGGCGCTGTATTTCTCAACGGCGACAACCTGCGCGAAAACTTTAATATTTATCGCAATCAAATTGGTTACGTACCTCAAGATGATATTATTCACGCAGATTTGAGAGTAGAAGAAGTATTGAGTTATGCAGCTAAATTGCGCTTACCTCCCGATACAGATGTTCAACAAGTAGTCACCAAAACTTTAGAAGATATTGAAATGACTCACCGCCGCACTGCTTTTGTCAAAGAACTTAGCGGCGGACAGCGGAAACGAGTTAGCATCGGAGTTGAACTGTTAGCAGATCCGAAACTTTTCTTTTTAGACGAACCAACTTCGGGGCTAGATCCGGGTTTGGACAAGAAGATGATGCAACTGTTGCGAAAGTTGGCAAGTCAAGGTAGGACGGTGATTCTGGTGACTCACGCGACGGCAAATATCACGATGTGCGATCGTATTGTGTTTATGGGCCGTGGCGGACGGCTTTGTTACTTCGGCCCGCCTGCGGAAGCCCTAGATTTTTTCGATGTCAAAACCGGAGATTTTGCTGATATTTATAACGAATTAGAAACGTCAGAAACTAACGTTCAAAGCTGGGCAATAAAATTCGATAAATCTCCATACTATCAGCGCTATATTGTCAACCATTTCAGCACCGGAAACGCTAATGGCAAAAAATCAGCCGCGCCTTCTCAGCCAAAATCTACATCCTTTGTTAAACAACTTATTCTGCTATCCCAGCGCTATTTTCAGCTAATTTCTCGTGACTTAGTTAACTTAAGTTTAGCTCTGTTAACGGCTCCGATCGGCATTAGTTTGCTGCGGCTGGCTGTGCGAGATAAAGACCCGTTAATTGGCGCGCCGGAAGCAACTTTAGCACCTTTAGCAATGCGAGTTTTGTTTGTATTCACCTGTGCGGCAATTTGGGTAGGATTGGCAACTTCTCTGCAAGAAATTGTTAAGGAATCTGCTATTTATTTGCGCGAACGTTTAGTGAATTTAGGATTGTTTGCTTATTTGGGCTCGAAAGTTTTCATACTTTCCGGCTTGGCTGTATTGCAAACGCTGTTGATGGTAGGAGTTATTCTGATTGCTTTCAAATCCCCGGAACCGAGTTTAATTTCCTGGCCGGTGGGAGCAGCTATTACGACTTTTCTGACTTTAATGAGCTGCATCAGTCTCGGATTGCTGGTTTCGGCAATTGTCAAAAATGGTTCTCAAGCTAACAGCGCTTTACCTCTAATATTGCTGCCTCAAATTATTTTCTCTGGGGTGTTGTTTAGGATGGAAGGTGTGGCGAGCAAGTTTTCTTGGTTGATGTTAAGCCGCTGGTCTGTGGGCGCTTACGGCTCTTTAGTTAATGTAAATTCTCTGGTTCCTGCGCCTACTAGATTGCCGGACGGAAGCATACTTCCTCAGCCGTTTGAGCCTACTCCTGTCTACGATCCAACGTGGCACAATCTTAGTTTGAATTGGGCGCTTTTGTGCGTACATATTTTCGTGTATTTGATGTTGACTCTGTGGTTGCAGAAGCGGAAAGATATTTTATGAATTACTGGCTGATGAAGTCGGAACCGGATGTTTACAGTATTGCGGACTTGCAGCGCGACAAAATATCGATTTGGGACGGCGTTCGCAACTATCAAGCACGCAATTTTATGCGGCAAATGAGTTTGGATGATTTAGTATTTTTTTACCATTCTAATACTAAAATTCCGGGGATTGTCGGGTTAGCGCGCGTGGTTGAAACTGGGATTGCCGATCCAACTCAGTTTGATGTGAATAGCGAGTATTATGATGCTAAATCCCAGGTTGATGCGCCTCGCTGGCAAACTGTGAAAGTTGAGTTTGTTGAGGAGTTTGCTAAGTTAATATCTTTGGATGAACTGAAAGCAAAGTTTGGGGCTGATGAGATTTTGGTAGTGAGAAAAGGTAATCGCTTATCGGTGATGCCGATATCTGAAAGTGCGGCGCAGAAGATTTTGAAGGTGAGGTAGGAGAAAAATGTTGATATTTGTCACAGGCATCTTGCCCGCATCCAATCTTTGTTACAAACAAGATGTGGTATTTACCTTTTGCCTGGTTAATACCACTTTTATGTGAAGTGCATCTCATTTTTGCAAATATATTCGTATGGGCTATAGCATTTCGGTAGTAAATATCTGGTTCTCACTAATAAATTGTCTGCCGAAATGCT
>NZ_JAUBOJ010000317.1:0-9246 GCF_036700185.1 Microcoleus sp. BM001215392
AAGGAAGAGAAGAGAGAGATTAATACAGGACGATGAAGAGAGGATTTGATATGACAACTTCAGGAATGTTGCCGGGTGGCGATCGCTATGGCTCGATAAAATCGCTGAAACCGTTGCCCTGAGAGATATAAGCTATATGAATACTTTTAGGGCTGTAGGTATGTCAAGAGGCTGATGGTTAAAAGCTCGCAGCCTTTTAGATCTCAAAAGGTTCTATAGATGCCTTGTCTCGGCTGGAGGAGCACCCCAGTCGTTGTGGAGCCCATCAGCAAATCGAATCGGCGCTTCAATCAGTTCCGTTGGATCGGCGTTGTCGAGGGCGGCCAATTGGACTGAAACGTAGTCACCGCCAATCTCTTCATGGTGCCCGCGTGCAAACGAGCGCACGCCGCAGTGCTTGCAAAAAAGATGATGTCCGATCTTTGGATTGAACTGGTAGTCGCTCAACTCGCCCTCGCCGGATAGCAATCGGAATGCGTTGGGCTTGATTATGGCGTTCCAATTCCGCGTTTTCGTGCAAATCGAACTGAGTCAGTCCGTTCCAACCGGGTTGTTAGGCTGCTGGCGCTGGGCAATTTGGAGTAATAACCGCAGTGCCTCGTTTACAGAAGCATTCGTCGGAAAAGCCTTGGCAACGTCAGGATCTAGGAGAACCACATTTGTTCCTGTCCGGTATCTTTCAACGTACTTGCCTCTGACACCCCCTGCCATCTTAGAGAAGTCGTATTCAGGGCGTAGTTCATCTTCTAGCTCGTCAACTTCCTTCTTCATAAAACCTCTTTTCTTGGCGATTGGCTGTTCGGGCACTGATGATGCGGATGCGGTTCTCTCGGTCAGTATGGGAGACAATTAACACTTTCCCCAATTCAGACATTCCAATAATAACGTATCGTTCCTCGCCAATAGACCTCTCGCAAAATATTTTTCTGATATAATAAAAGGTTTTGCTTTACTTGATTAGACATCTGCCAAAAAGCCTGTGAAGAACAGGCATCCTGCCTGTTCCACGCCACCGATAATCTCTAATAATGCGCTGGCAAGATAACGGCCCAATTGAGCGGCGCCAGATAACCTAGAACGTAGACGAAAAGGCTTCAAATCGCCGCTCCAACGACTGGTTTTGCGACAATAAACTAAAGGTTCCTAGCCGCGAAGTACATCACTGCGGATCACTGGGATCAGGAATGTTGCACTAAAAATCGTGTTTGAAACAGCGTTGAGCCAGAAACCTGTGGCAATAGACAAAATGCTATCTATTACGTACCAAATTACGATCGATGCAGTAAGCCCAAGCCAAATACGCTTACTAACCTGTTTTTCAAGCTGGTCTGCGACTTGAATTACTGCTATTAACGTCAAACTCCAACCCATCGTCACGGCTCCAAGTATCGCAAGGCTAAAACGCACATAGGGATTGAGATCGAGTTTCCCTGGACCGTTCAAAACATCAAATAAGATGCGAACTGGGCCGCTTGTAGCTTCAAAACCACTTCCTGATAGTGTCAATCCAAATAAGCCTACCGCCACACACCATCCTGTCATCCATGCTAAATTTAGGGGCTTGGTTGTCTGAAGCATCTGAGTCATGGTTCTTTCTCCTGAAAACTCCTGTAAGCTGTAAATACCAGAGATACCTCGCATTTACAAGATACGAGAATTACCTCGCGTTTGTCAACACACGATTTGAACGAATGACCGACAGCCCCCAATCCACGCCACTTTGGCGCGTACCTCAACAAGCCCGTAGCTGGGAACGATTCCATCACATTCTGGACGCAGCGGCTGATTTGTTTGTTGAGATTGGGTATGAATCAGTGACAACTGATGAAATTGCGGCGAGAGCAAATACCTCCGTTGGAGGGCTATATCGTTTTTTTCCAGACAAACTCGCTGTTTTTCATGCTTTGCTCGATCGCTATCTCAATCAACTGAGGGAACTGTCTGCTACGCTCCATACAGAGGAAGCGATGCAGGTAACGCTCGATGTTTATGTGAATCAATTGGTGGATGGATTCGATTGGTTTGTGAGTGCAAATCCTGGATTCCGTCCCGTGTTCATTCAATCTCGTCTGATCTCTACAACGATTGCAATGAGTGCAGCCTTCTATCACGAGCTTGCACAACAGTTCGCGGTTTATTTTGCGGCTCGTAATCCGGCTTTAGAGCAAAGTCATCGAGAGCTAATTGCAACCATCAGTGTTGAAGTTGCCTGTACGCTGGATATTCTCGCCGTATCGCGCGATCGCACTTTTCAACACCAAGTTCTGACAGAAACCAAAAAATTACTGATTGCTTACTTAGGACAGTATTTCCCAGAGCGGTCTTGATGCTCAATTAGTGGGCTAAAAATACTGCCCTAGCCCATAACTCAGCAAGCTAACGGTTCAAACTGGAAATTACCGCCGAGACGAACTTTAATCCATCCTGGATCAGCTTTTATCCTAATTTTTATCGATCGTAATCGTTTAAAACTGGGTAAGGATATGGAGAGGAAGCATCCCAACTTCGTTAGCGCAGCCCTCGAAGAGGATCGCCCTCCTGTCTTGTCCCTTGCCTTGTGTCCTCAGCAGCAACAATTATGCCATCCCCAAATCTCAAATATGCTTACTTTCCCGGTTGCGTCGCCCAAGGGGCCGCCCGCGAACTTTACCTGTCTACCCAAGCGCTGACTCAAGCCTTGGGCATTGAACTGGTGGAACTCAAAAAAGCTTCCTGCTGTGGTTCTGGCACTTTTAAGGAAGACTCGCAGTTGCTGGAAGATACTGTCAATGCCCGCAATATTGCCTTGGCCGAGCAACTAAATCTCCCTTTGCTCACGCATTGCAGCACTTGTCAAGGTGTAATCGGTCATGTGGACGATCGCCTCAAGCAATCCCAAAAGACCGATCGACCTTACCTCGAAAAAGTCAACGGTTTGCTAGAAAAACAAGGCTGTTCCCCCTATCAAGGCAGTACCGAGGTCAAACATCTGCTGTGGGCGATCGTTGCCGATTACGGTTTGGAGGAAGTCCAAAAACGCGTCACTCGCAAGCTTTCGGGTTTGAAGTGCGCGGCTTTTTACGGCTGTTACCTGCTGCGAGCTCAGGATAACTTGGTTTACGATGACCCGCACCAACCGGAATCGATGGAAAATGTGTTTCGGGCGATCGGCGCCACTCCAATTTACTATCGAGGACGGACGCAGTGCTGCGGCTGGCCCCTAGCGAGTTATGCCACTAACCAATCATTTCAAATGGCCGGCAAACATATTGTCGATGCTCTTGACAACGGTGCTGATTGTATGGTAACGCCTTGTCCGCTTTGTCATTTAAATTTGGATTCGCGGCAGCCGGAAGTGGAAAAAGTAATTGGGCGAAAATTGGGTTTGCCGGTGCTGCATTTACCGCAATTGGTGGCTTTGGCTTTGGGTGTCGAGCCGAAACAACTCGGACTCGACAGACATATTGTTTCCACAAAGCCTGTATTGGAAAAATTAGGCTTTTAGTTTTGTTTTTCTAAAGTTCGCAGTCAGGACTGAGCGTCCTTTCTAACTCCGCAAGGACGCTCAGTCCTCACTACGAACCTAGTCACAAAGCACTCCCAGAATGAATATCTGTGAAGTTTTGTCGCTTTTTCGCGAAGTGCTTCCAGGCACTGCGGTAGACTAACCTTTAATTCTCTGCGCAGGCATAAGCGGTGGCACCTCGCCGTCAAATCTGTTAATTCGCAGAGCCAGCAAATTTTTAGTGACTCGTTGGGAGCCTTTATTCAATGTCTCATTCAGTCAAAATTTACGATACCTGCATCGGCTGCACTCAATGCGTCCGCGCTTGTCCGACTGACGTTTTGGAGATGGTGCCCTGGGATGGCTGCAAAGCAGCTCAGATTGCCTCTTCTCCCCGCACCGAAGACTGCGTAGGTTGCAAACGTTGCGAAACAGCTTGTCCTACCGATTTTCTGAGCATCCGGGTCTACCTGGGAGCAGAAACCACTCGCAGTATGGGTCTAGCCTACTAAATATCGATCGAATTGTCGATCGAATTACGGGTACAAGGAGAGGGGGCGATTAAATTGCCCCCTCTCTTTTTGTCGCGGAATCTGCATTCTGCGGCAGGAAGAAGGTAAAAATGATAAAACTTGGGTTTTATTGCGATCGCTAAGCAGGAGTAGTACCTTAAATGTGCGGAATCGTTGGTTATATCGGCACGCAAGCAGCAAGCGATATTTTGCTAGCAGGATTGGAGAAACTAGAATACCGAGGCTACGATTCAGCGGGCCTCGCTACCATCTGGGAAGGAGAAATTACCTGCATCCGAGCAAAGGGCAAATTGCACAACCTCCGGGAAAAGCTCGCAGAGATAGACTCTCCCGCTCCCATCGGCATCGGGCACACCCGCTGGGCAACTCACGGCAAACCAGAAGAATATAACGCTCACCCTCACCTAGATAATAGCGGGCGAATTGCGGTAGTTCAAAATGGGATTGTTGAAAATTATCGCGAGTTACGAGAAGAATTGAAAGCCAAGGGACATAAATTTGTCTCGGATACGGATACAGAAGTTATCCCTCATTTAATAGCTGAAATTTTCCAAGAAGCAAGAAGCAAGAAGCAAGAAGCAAGAAGCAAGAAGCAAGAAGGACAAGATCCAACAGCAGAGAAAATTGCTGAGTTGTCGTTTTTGGACGTGGTTTCAAAGGCCGTAAATCGGTTAGAAGGAGCTTTTGCGATCGCCACTATTTGTGCAGATTTTCCAGACGAAATAATTGTCGCCAGACAGCAAGCTCCTTTGGTGATTGGCTTTGGTGCAGGTGAATTTTTCTGTGCTTCCGATACGCCAGCGTTAATATCCCACACCCGCGCTGTTTTGTCCCTGGAAAATGGCGAATTGGCAAGACTAACTCCGATGGGAGTAGAAGTTTACAGCTTTGCAGGGGAAAGGCTGAAAAAAACTCCGCGCCTCCTCGGCTGGAATCCAGTTTCTGTCGAGAAACAGGGCTTCAAGCACTTCATGCACAAGGAAATTTACGAACAGCCGGCCGTAGTGCGAGCTTGTTTGGAGACTTATTTAGACAGCAATTGGCAGCCGGGAAATTCAGGCTCTCCTATCAATCTAAACTTGGCGCCAGAACTTTGCGCCGATGTCGAACAAATTTCAATTCTCGCCTGCGGAACGAGCTGGCACGCCTCGCTAATTGGCAAATATTTGTTGGAACAGTTAGCCAATATTCCGACTGCGGTGCAGTACGCTTCTGAGTACCGCTACGCGCCCGCACCGCTGACAGCAAATACTTTAATTATTGGGGTAACTCAGTCGGGAGAAACGGCGGATACCCTGGCTGCTTTGGGGATGGAACAGCAGCGCCGCGCTGGTTTTACTGATAAATTTCGGGCGAGAATGTTGGGAATTACTAACAGGACTGAAAGTTCGATCGCCCACATGATGCCGCACGTCATAAATACCCACGCTGGTATAGAAATCGGCGTGGCTGCAACTAAGACTTTTGTCTCTCAGTTGATGGCATTCTATTTCTTAGCTTTGGATTTGGCGCACCAGCGGCAAACCATCAGCACAGAGAGATTGGCAGAAATTATTGCGGGTTTGCGCCAGTTACCAGCCGAAATCGAGAAGTTTTTGGAGATTCAAGAACAGTATGTGGAGGAATTGTCGCACCAGTTTACAGAAACTCAAGATTTTATCTTTTTGGGGCGGGGAATTAACTTTCCCATTGCTTTGGAAGGGGCGCTAAAACTAAAGGAAATTAGCTACATTCACGCTGAAGGATATCCCGCCGGAGAGATGAAACACGGCCCGATCGCCCTTTTGGATGCTAAAGTGCCTGTAGTGGCGATCGCCATGCCCGGAAGCGTCTACGAAAAAGTGCTTTCCAACGCTCAGGAAGCCAAAGCCCGCGACGCCCGTTTAATTGGCGTTACGCCAAAACAAGGTGCGGCGGAAGCTGATATTTTTGACCACGTTTTACCAGTACCTTTGGTGGAGGAATTGTTGTCGCCGATTGTGACAGTAATTCCGCTGCAATTGTTGGCTTATCACATTGCCGCGCGCCGAGGTTTGGATGTGGATCAGCCACGCAATTTGGCGAAGTCGGTGACAGTGGAATAAGGGAAGTCAGTGGGCAGTTGGCAGTGGGCAGTTGCTAGTTGGCAGTGGGCAGTTGGCAGTTGGCAGTTGACTGTTGACTGTTGACTGTTGACTGTTATCTGTTATTGGTTATTTGTTATTTGTTTTCCAGGCTCTGCCTCCGATGCCCGATGCCCTCTTTGGCCGATGCCCTATTCACGATGCCCGATGCCCTCTTTGGCCGATGCCCGATGCCCTATTCCCTCTTGGCACACACCCCAAATCGCCGCTAACAATACCCAGCTTGTAGTATTGACTCGGAAATCAAACAGCGTCACGTCTACAGTGTTAAATAGCGTACAGGCGGCGAAGGCTAATAAATAACTGAAGAAAATTAGGCGATCGGCTGAATTTTCCTGTTGACAAATCACCCGACTTGTGCTGTGTAAAATTGAATTTTCCTCTGTTTCCTGTGCGTCTATTTGAGCCTGTTTAATATCCACAGCAGAAACCTGCCAATACGCCAACAGCAAAACACCCCTAGCCAAAACCCAGCCAACTAAACCAAACAACAAAAGCGTTGTCGGGAATCCCGTTTCCGCAGCCAACATCAGCATCAAACTGTGAGGATGACCCAGCCATTCGTGCATTCTATCTTGATAGAGAGCCGTAAAATTTCGCAATCCCCAACCAGTCCAAGGACGCTGCTGAGCCATCGACCAAGCAAATTCCCATTGAGTAGTTCTCAAAGTAGCAGTCGGCCGATTTGGAAACATTTCATCCGTGAGTCTCGCCCAGAAAAAAGCCGGGATAATTATTCGTAAATATTGCCGCAGCGGTTCCGGGCCAAACGCCGACAAAAACACTGCACTCACCGCACTAAAAATCGCAGTTAATATTTTTTTATAACCCGCATAAAATGCAAAAGCCAAAACTGCCAAAACTGCCAATCCCCAAGCATTCCGAGAATTAGTAAAAATCAAAGCAACAGCATTTCCTACTACTGCAAAACTTAAAAATAGGAATTGGGAATCGGGAATTGGGCATTGGGAATTGGGAATTGGGCATTGGGAATTGGGCATTGGGCATTGGGCATTGGGCATTGGTAATGGGTGACAACTGCCAACTGCCAACTGACGACTGCTAACTGACAACTGACGACTGACAACTGACGACTGACAACTGACTTCTTCCATCCACAATCCGAGTGTTAAAATAAAAGCGATTGTTAAATAGCAGGCTAAAATATTAGCGTACATAAACACAGAAGCCATGCGGCCGGGGGGATTGCCTTTTGGTTCCAGTACCCAGCCCAAAATCGGCTGCAATTGATCGATGCCGCTCCAACCTAAAAATTGCTGTCCCAAACCTAAAATTATTACCGGAATTGAACTTATTGCTATTATCCAAGACAATTGTCGTAACTGAGCCGGAGTTTGAATTAAACTGCTGAAAGCAGCAAACAATATAAAGAATGGCCAAAAATTGCACAATCCTAAAACAGCCTCGATACGGTTCTTGGCAAAAATTGTCGTGATGACTAGCAGCACACTCAGAATTCCGAATCCTCGATTCAGGGGGCTGCGGCAGATTTGCCGGAACTTTTGCTGACAAGTGCCGGCCAATCCCAGGAATATTCCCAAAGCTCCCAAAATCGGAATTGTTGGAAAAATTAGCATCCCGATTTGAGCGAAATTCCAAGGGATTTGCAGGCGGCGATCGGGATGTTTTTGCAGGTGAGAATTGAGATTTTTGGCTGTCTGTTTTGCAGCTAATTTCCACGTTTTTTTGATATTCACCCAAACTCCCAATTCTTCAATTCTTCACTCCAAAATCCAAAATCCAAAATCCAAAATCCAAATTCGCTATGCTAGTTCCCAAACGCATTCCGATCGCGTTAGGCGAATTTGAGCCAAGGCAAAAATGGTCGGGATAATGCGCCCGTAGTTCGTAGAAATCGATCGCCAACCCAAATCTGCTAAAAACCAAGTCCACATCACCGGGCCGAGCAACGAAAACACGCTCCGCGTCGCACCGTAACGAGCAGCACTCACGGCCATACCGCGCCGCGCCGTCTGAATTGCGACATAATTTTGAAACTGGGTTGCTGCGGTTGCAGTCCCTGCGATCGCTGCTTGTTTTGCCATTTCATAAGTAGCAAAATGCAGTGCAAATTGATGGGCCATCAATTTTAGCAACATGGGTTTTAAGATGGAACTAACGGCTAAAGCGCTGCCACCTTTGAACAGCAAACCCAGCGGGTCTTTTTCAGCAGAAATTGGTAGCGGTTCTGAGAGTTTTGACTCCACAATTGCTTTCTGTACCCGCACTGTCAGCACTTGCTGTTCGTCTGCGGGTAAACGCTTCCAAGCGCGGCCCATTAAATGCAGAAATACTTCTGCTTCTAAGTCGGTAGTGGATAACTGTTTGGGATAAGGGATTTTCAGATAGCGGCACACTTGAATTAGTGCTTGTCTGTAAGTTACTTGTTCTGTTCGCCCCCTGAGTACGGTTAACCCGTCGGCTGCAAGGTACCGAAACCGCTGTTCTACTGCGTCTAGCCATGCTTCGCGATCGCGGCTTTGTACGTCTATCGGTGCGGGGGTTTGCACGTAATCTAAAGGGTTAAACTTGCGCACGAACAGAAGTTCGGTTAGTTGCTGCAATTCTTCTTCTGTTGTCAATTCTAGTGCTGCTCTGAGTTCGTCCAAGATTTTGCCCTCCCGTATACCATTTTAGATTTGAGATTTTAGATTGTTGCTGCTTGACGACCATTGAGATTATTGAGATTTAGGATTTACCTACAGTGGCATTTTTTTATCTGGTCTTAATCAAGGATTCGTGCTGTCCCTTATTCTACTACTTGGTGCAGGGCGATGGCGTCGGGCCCGGCAAGCTACGACTCTCAGGGTTTGGCCGCCAACTGAAATATTGCACAGAAACCTTTAACTAATACGAGTGGGAAGTCCCGCACTCTATCCGTTTACAGGATGAGTGACGGGATGAAAACGAGCAGCAAACAAATTGAGCGATAGCGAATCCATGATAGGATAGAACTCTCGCGGGGATGATAAGAGTAGCCGTGGTGCGCGAACTTTCCGTTGTATAAAAGCTAGACACCACCTATCAGTTTCTGACCGAAAGCATCCAGGATACAAGCCCCCGGATTCATCCGTGGAGAAATAAA
>NZ_JAUBOJ010000318.1:0-2777 GCF_036700185.1 Microcoleus sp. BM001215392
TATGGGATTATAACTAATAACTTATATGCGGTCATGCTTCTTCAGGCTTCAAAACCAGATGCACCCCCAGAAAGTTACTATCGAAGCGAAAACAAAGCAAACACAGTTAAATTTGTCACAAAAATCAAGCACATCAATTCTACAGTCATGAGGCTTTACATTCTGTCACAGTGTAAAGTTACTTAACGCGCAGCAAAGATTGTATTGCCAGCTTGGTATACTAAACCTGACAAGTATAGAAATACAAAGACCTTTATCCGTTTAAGTAAAAAAAATCTCCTCAAGCAAACAGAAATAAAAGCTCCAGAAAACCAGAGCAATTCCCGAAGCCATGACTAACAACACCCCAGTCAAAACAATTTTAATTCTGGCAGCCAATCCCACAAATACCGCTCCGTTGCGATTGGATCAAGAGATCCGGGAAATTGACGAAGGATTGCGACGGGCAAATAAACGAGATCAGTATAAATTAGAACAAAAATGGGCCGTGCGTTCCCGTGACTTTTACCGAGCTATTTTAGATTATCAACCCAACATAGTCCACTTTTGCGGACATGGTGCTGGAGAAGATGGAATTGTCCTAGAAGATGATACGGGAAAAATGGTGCTGGTGCAGACAAACGCCCTCGCCAGTATGTTTAAATTGTTTGCCCATAAAGGTGTAGATTGCGTAATTCTCAATGCTTGTTATTCCGAAGTACAGGCAGAGGCAATTAGCCAATACGTTAATTATGTTATTGGCATGAATCGAGCCGTGGGAGATCGAGCAGCCCTTGCCTTTGCTGTAGGGTTTTATGATGCGATCGCTGCTGGATATAGGCTAGAAGAAGCCTACGAGTTAGGTTGCTCGCAGATGATGAGTTTCCGAGAGCAGGCAACTCCCGTTTTTAAGAAAAAAAATTTAATTGATGCTCCGATTGATGAGGATGTAATTACTTTTGAAAATGTGATTCCGCCTAACCCTTACCAAGGGTTGTCTGCCTTTGGAGAAGAAGATGCCGACTTCTTTTTTGGACAGGCAAAATTTGTGAATAATTTAGTGGAAGTAACGCACAAACAACCTTTGGTAGCCGTAGTTGGGCCAAGTGGTAGCGGTAAATCTTCTGTAGTGTATGCGGGGTTAGTTCCCAAATTGCGAAAAGAGGGAAACTGGTTAATTGAATCTTTCCGTCCGGGGAAAGAACCGTTTGTGCAGTTAGCTTTTGCGTTGGTGAGGCAATTAGAACCAGCAGCGGGGGAAACTCAACAACTGCGGTCAGCGGTGGGATTAGCAGGTGATATGCAGCAAGGTAGAATCACTTTGCTGCAAGTTGTATCTCGCATTTTAGAGCGCAACCCAGGTCAACGGTTGTTGTTAGTTGCAGACCAATTTGAGGAACTGTACACCCTTTGTCAGGTGAAGCAAGAACAGGAACGCTTTGCTGATGGGTTGCTAACGGCGATTGCTCAAGAAAATATTACATTGGTTTTGACTTTACGGGCTGATTTTTACGGTTATGTGCTTTCCTACCGTCCGTTGCGGGATGCGTTGCAAGAGTATACACCACAGTTACTCAGTTCCATGAAACGGGAGGAATTACAGGCAGCCATTGAATTACCTGCCCAAAAATTGGAAGTACAGTTAGAACCGCAATTGACCCAACGCATTCTTGATGATGTGGGGCAAGAACCGGGGAATTTGCCATTATTAGAATTTGCCCTAACTCGGTTGTGGGAAAAGCAAGTAAACCGAGAGTTAACTCACCAAGCTTATGAAGAAATTGGCGGGGTGAAAAAAGCCATTGCTAATCATGCCGAACAAGTTTATCAAAAACTGAACGAAACAGAGAAAAAGCAGGCGCAGCGAATTTTTGTGCAATTAGTGCGTCCAGGGGAAGGAACAGAAGATACCAGGCGCGTTGCTACCCGTGTGGAAGTAGGGGAAGAGAACTGGAATTTGGTCAGTTATTTAGCTGGATATCCAGCGCGTTTGGTGGTGACGGGACGGCAAGAACAGGAAGATACAGTAGAGGTAGTGCATGAAGCGCTAATTCGGGAATGGGGAACTTTGGGGGAGTGGATAAATGCGAACCGTCAGTTTCGGACTTGGCAAGAACGGTTGAAGGTGGCCCTGCGGGAGTGGAAAAATAACAACCATGACGCTGGAGGTTTGTTACGGAGTGTGCCGTTGACTGTGGCGGAAGATTGGTTGCGGAAACGTGCTGATGAGATGACACAGGAGGAGCGAGATTTTATTCAGGTTAGCGTTAAAGAACGGGATAGAGAAAGACAAAAGAAGCAACGCAGGCGGCAACTTACAATTATTGGGCTAAGTGGCTTTTCATCTGTAGCCATGATGCTGGCTGGGTTTGCCCTTTGGCAGTGGTGGCAAGCAGAAAGCTCTCGCAAGCAGGCAGAAAGCTCTCGCAGTGAGGCTATAAGTCGTTCTTCTATGACAAATTTTAGTCAAGGGCAAGAATTGGATGCGCTGATGGAAGCTTTACAGGCAGCACAGATCAAGGATAGATCGCCAATGTGGGTGGAAGCGGCTTTGCGACAAGCAGTTTACGAAGTGAAAGAACGCAATCGTTTGGCAGGGCATAGTATTTATTTAAGAAGCGTTGCCTTTAGTCCCGATGGCAAGACATTAGCTTCTGGAAGCCAAAACAAGACCATCGAACTGTGGAACCTGCAAACCCAAAAACTGATTACTACCCTCAAAGGGCATAGGAATTGGGTCAATAGCGTGGCTTTTAGTCCCGATGGCAAGACTTTGGCTTCTGCTAGCGGTGACAAGA
>NZ_JAUBOJ010000318.1:2877-9232 GCF_036700185.1 Microcoleus sp. BM001215392
ATAGCGTCGCATGGAGTCCCGATGGCAAGACATTAGCTTCTGCTAGCGATGACAAAACAATAATTTTGTGGAATTTCAATTTTGATGATTTACGCAAGCGCGGCTGTGACTGGGTGCGTCCCTATTTGCAAAACAGTCCCCATGTCAGCGACAGCGATAAACATTTGTGCGATGGTATTCCTACGAGTCAATAGGCTTTTGGCAACCGATTTCTTTAAAATTACAAATCCATCTCAAAAACTGCATAAAAACTCTGATTTCAAACCTAATATAAAAATCAAATTTTTCCCAAGCCCCTTACCCAGCAACAACCATGACCAACTCAACCCCCAACTTTTACGCCCTCCTCATCGGTATCAATTTCTACTTCCCCCATCGTTTACCAGAAGGTAACTGCTACAAAAACTTGCGGGGATGCGTCCAAGATATTAACCACGTCGAAACCTATTTAAAAGACACATTCCACCTCACACCAGACCAAATTATTAAACTCACCGCGACGGCTTCCGACAATCCTGACCAACCCCAAGAACCCCCGGAACTCCTACCAACTTATGAGAATATCGTCGCCAAATTCAAAGAACTAACAGCCAAAGCCCAACCGCAAGACCGAGTATATATTCACTACTCCGGGCACGGCGGACGGGCGAAAACTATTTTTGAAAGCCTCAAGGGTTTTGGTGGTTTAGATGAAGCCTTAGTTCCCACAGATATCGGTCAACCAAACTCACGCTATTTGCGCGATTTGGAATTGGCCAAACTCCTGGAAGAAATGGTAGAAAAAGAGTTAGTTGTAACGCTGGTACTCGATAGCTGTCATTCGGGTGGCGCAACCAGAGAAATGAGCGGAGATGACCGGATTCGCGGTGAAGGTTTTATTGACACTACTCCCCGACCAACTGATAGTTTAGTTGCACCGCTTCAGGAATTAGCACAAAATTGGCAAACCTTAACAGCAAATAGCCGCAATATTACCGTCGTCAATGGTTTGTTGCCAGAACCAAAAGGTTATACCTTAATAGCAGCTTGTCGCGCTCAGGAATTCGCTTATGAAAAGGTTTTTGAAGGGACGGAACGCAACGGCGCTTTGACTTATTATTTACTAAAAGCTTTGCGACAATACGGGACAGAGATTCCTGTAGAACATTTGTTCAATCAAATTTCTAATCTAGTCCACAATGACTTTGACCGACAAACACCGATGTTGATTGGCGAGACAAATCGCTCTTTTTTGGGCGATCGATCTGTCGTTGCTAGCCGTAACGCTCCCGTGATGAAGGTAGATATTACAAAAAACCGAGTCCAGTTGCAAATGGGTGAAGCTAGCGGCCTTAAACAAGGAGCAGAATTCGATATTTTTCGATTCGGGACGCGGAATTTTGAGGACAGCGAACAGCGAATTGCAACGGTTAAAGTTGTAGAGTTGGGCGCATCGGACTGTTGGGCAGAAGTAACGGGGCTACACAACGAATTTACAACCAGAGAACTCAAACCTAAATTAATAGAAGGAATGATTGAAATTGGTTCCCCTGCTGTCTATTTGAGTCCAGGGTTGAAACAAATTCGGAAAGTTCGGGTTATTCTGCCTGACCGGTTACCGCAAATTTCTGGTGTAAATGTGGCAAGGCTGCCAGATATCCTCAAAGCAAAAAAAGAGCAAGTTGAAGGTCATCGCTGGATAGAATTCTGTTCGGAAGCAGAGAAAGATGAGAATGTGGATTATTTTGTTTCCCTGAATTCTGAAGGGGAATATTGGATTTTGGATGCGAATAAAGAACCTATCAAAAATCTTCTGTTTCCGATCAAAGTCGATGAACCTGAAGCCAGCAAAAATCTCATTAATCGATTAATTCATATTGCCAGGTATGAAAGTATTTTAAAACTAGATAATGAGGATGCTTCTGCTCGTTTGAATGGCAAACTTAAGGTGGAAGTGATTAAATCAGTTAAACGACAAGAGGTAGTTTTGAATGCTGATGGTCAGGTGCCGGTGTTGGACTCAGGTGAAAAAATTACCCTGCGAATTTACAATGAATCTAAGCAAGTTTTAAATATTTCGGCTTTGGTGCTCCAGGCCGATTTTAGTATTGTCAAATTCTACCCTAAAGGTCTTGGTGGTGAACCTGTAGACCCCGAATCATCCAAAGGAACTAATTTTAACATGGAATTACCAGAAAATTATCAAGAAGGGGTAGATGTCATTAAAGTATTTGCGACAGTGGATGCAACGAATTTTGAGTTATTAGAGTTGCCAGCCTTAGACCAACCTCGTCCAGGAATTGGTGATAAAAATCCTACTACTGCGTTGGGAGAATTATTGGCGGCGGTTGTGGATGAAGATAACCCGCAGCGCAATATTAGGGTTGTGACTGATGCGAGTGAGGAATGGACGACAGAAAAGGTGGAAGTTATGGTGAAAAAAATGTAGTGCGAGCATTTTGCTGGCTGTTTTTGCCTAGTTTTATTTGATTGACTTTGGGTTGAGGTAATCAGAACACATCTGTTTATCCTCTGCGGTCACTTTCGGGTTTGTTCTGAGATAATCGCTGATCCAATTGCAGCCTAATGCCATCAGTCGATCAAAATCCCAAGTCCACAGTTTGATGGTCTTGTCGGCGCTAGCAGAAGCCAATGTCTTGCCATCTGGACTCCATGCGACGCTATAGACCCGATCGCTATGCCCGGTGAGGGTAGCGAGTGCCTTCTGCGTTTGCAGGTTCCACAGTTTGATCGTCTTGTCATAACTACCAGAAGCCAAAGTTAAGCCATCAGGACTCCATGCGATGCTATTGACTCCACTGCTATCCCCAATGAGGGTTTTGATCGGTTTTTGGGTTTGCAAGTTCCACAGTTTGATCGTCTTGTCAGCGCTAGCAGAAGCCAAAGTCTTGCCATCGGGACTCCATGCGACGCTATTGACCCGATCGCTATGTCCGGTGAGCGTGATGGGTGTTCGGGTTTGCAGGTTCCATAGTTTGATCGTCTTGTCATTGCTAGCAGAAGCCAAGGTCAAGCCATCGGGACTCCATGCGACGCTATTGACCCAATCGCTATGCCCGGTGAGGGTTGCGATCGTTTTTTGGGTTTGCAGGTTCCACAGTTTGATGGTCTTATCAGCGCTAGCAGAAACCAAGGTCAAGCCATCGGGACTCCATGCGACGCTATAGACCGGATTGCTATGCCCGGTGAGGGTTGTGATGTTTTTTTGAGTTTGTGGGTTCCACAATTTGATGGTCTTGTCATCGCTAGCAGAAGCCAAAGTTAAGCCATCGGGACTCCATGCGACGCTAGTGACCGGATTGCTATGCCCCGTCAGGGTGGTGATGGGTTTTCCAGTGTCTAGGTTCCACAGTTTGATGGTGTTGTCATCGCTAGCAGAAGCCAAAGTTAAGCTATTTGGACTCCATGCGACATTATTGACAAAACTGCTATGCCCGCTGAGGGTGACAATGGCTTCTTTGGTTTGCAGGTTCCACAGTTTGATGGTGTTGTCACCGCTAGCAGAAGCTAAGGTCAAGCCATCGGGACTTATGCCGACGCTATTGACAAAACTGCTATGTCCGCTGAGGGTGGCAATGGCTTCTTTGGTTTGCAGGTTCCACAGTTTGATGGTCTTGTCAGCGCTTGCAGAAGCCAATGTCTTGCCATCGGGACTAAAGGCAACGCTATTGACAAAACTGCTATGTCCAGTGAGGGCGGGGATAGCTGTTTGGGTTGGCAAGTTCCACAGTTTGATGGTGCCGTCAGCGCTAGCAGCAGCCAAGGTCTTGCCATCGGGACTAAAGGCAACGCTATTGACAAAACTGCTATCTCCGCTGAGGGTAGCGAGTTCTTTTTGGGTTTGTAGGTTCCACAGTTTGATGGTTTTGTCACCGCTAGCAGCAGCCAAGGTCTTGCCATCTGGACTAAAGGCGACGCTATTGACAAAACTGCTATGTCCGCTGAGGGTAGCGAGTTCTTTTTGGGTTTGCAGGTTCCACAGTTTGATGGTTTTGTCACCGCTAGCAGAAGCCAATGTCTTGCCATCTGGACTAAAAGCGACGCTACTGACCTCATTGCTATGTCCAGTGAGAGTAGCGATGGGTTTTCCGGTTTGCAGGTTCCACAGTTTGATGGTCTTGTCATTGCTAGCAGAAGCTAATGTCTTGCCATCGCGACTCCATGCGATGCTTCTGACCAAACGGCTATGCCCGGTGAGGGTTTTGATGTTTTTTTGGTTTTGCAGGTTCCACAGTTTGATGGTGTTGTCACCGCTAGCAGAAGCCAAGGTCTTGCCATCTGGACTAAAGGCGACGCTCCAGACCGAATTGGTAAACCCTTCCAAACTATTGCGCTCTTTTACTTCGGAAACTGCTTGTTGCAGCGCACCCATCACTTGTCCTTTGATCTCTTTTGTCGTGTCGGCTGAAGCATCTAGTTGTTTGAATCCTTGCCCTGCCTTCAATGCTTCCAGCAGTGCTTGAAATGTCTGTCCAGAAATAAATGATTGATTGGAAAAAGCACTTTCCTGGATGGTATTTGATAAATTAATAGCTTGAGTGACTTGTTTCCAGGCAAAAAAAGTTACCCCAGTTGCAATTAACATAGCCACCCCAGCAAAAACAGAAGTCGCAATTGTAATTTTTCGTGCCTTTTGCTGTGCCTTGGTTAGCGTCTGATTCGCTTCAGTCAAAATTTGATTAGCTTGTCTCTGAGCTGCTAAATCTCGTTCAACTCCCCGTTGTTGTAATTCCCGACTGGCATTTAAAAACTGATAATCTAAATCGTTCAAACTTTTGCCGGCCGCCCAAGTTTGAGCATCTTCCAACGCCTGACCCCGCAACAGTCGCGATTCATCTTGGCAATCTGAATCTTGCCAAGCTTTAAAACTTTCGCTGTAGGGGCGGAGATTTGCTAATTGTTTTTCTACCCAATCAGCAGTAAAAACAGATTGATAAATTCGGTTATAAAATTTAAGTTTACCAGATTGTTTAACTACCAAACCTGTTAAACGTAGTTCCATTTGTTCGGGAGTATGATCGGCGGCTATCTCATTGTGTTGCAAAATTTGCTGATATATCCCCAGCAACCGACTGGTACGTTGTTGGCTGCGTAAAATGCGGTCTCGAATCGTCTTTAAATGCTCTGGCTCATCCTGTCCTTCCCAATTTTTAATCACCTTCTTTTCGACTAAATATGTTACCAAATCAGGGGGAGTCTCGGTTAATTCGGAATTCAGATAAATTTTTAGTAATTTACAAACTTTTTGCGTTAAAAATGGCTGTCCGCCCGTCCAAGATAATATCGCTTCTAACAACGCTTGAGAATTTTCTGTTTGAGTTTCTAAGCCTACTGCTAAAGGTTGTGCTTCTGCTAATTGAAAACCCGTTAACTCAATGGCACGCCCAATATTAAACGGAGTGCGAAGTTGATTGCTTATCAAATCGGCAGGCGTCGCTACCCCAATCAAAGCAAAGGTTAAACGGTTATATTCTGGCTTGTCTGCACGCTGGTTAAAACAATCGCGAATCACTGCAAAAAAATCATCTATATTAAATGGTAAAGCCAATACGCTGTCAATTTCATCGACAAATATAACGATAGATTTATCAATATATTCAAGCAATACCTCTGGGATAAACTTGCTGAAACATTGGACAGGAGACATTAGTTCGTGACTCGTCCACCATTCATAGGAATCGAAATTATTGTAGAGTTCAAAACTGTTTACCAGGGAGTCAATTATTCCGAAATACCACTCTTTAGGAGTAATGTCTGAAGTACCAATTGCTGTAATATCAACGGCAGCACAGGCAAATCCTTCCTCCTGCAATCTAGCCATTGTTTGCACCCGCAAGCTGGATTTCCCCATCTGTCGCGAGTTGAGAACGTAACAAAATTCTCCGGCTTTTAATCCATTATAAAAATCTTGGTCAGCTTGTCTCCTGACATAGGTTGGTGCATCTACAGGTAAACTACCACCTACTTGATATTCGTAATGTAAATCAGGTTTGTCATTCATTAATTAGATCCCAATAATTCTACTATTTATCAAAAAGCTTGCTACAAGAAAAATGTTGGGTTTGTTTCCTTAGGCATTGAAAAGAAGAGGTGCGTCGCTATAAGATTGTCGCTCTTTCTTGAGGATTGTCGATGTATCCACACTCTACGGTTAACTGTCTAACGATTAGGCCCTCGATCCCCCCTAGCCCCCTTCTTAAGGGGGGGACAAGAGTATTCTCAAAGTCCCCCTTCTTAAGGGGGATGCGAGGGGGATCGAGACTCGTCGATCAATGAGAGATACAAAGGTTTTCAGGGTGTATCTCACTTTTGAGGAGGGCGAAGCATGACCGCATATAAGTTATTAGTTATAATC
>NZ_JAUBOJ010000319.1:0-9216 GCF_036700185.1 Microcoleus sp. BM001215392
AAGTAAAAGTGAAGGGGGAGGGACTTGAAGCCTCCCATGCCTATAAATGACTATAGTTTTACCAGCTATGGAGACAAGTTAATTATGCCTTACAAAGAACGACTTTACCCTTTGGGTGCTGGTTCGTTTGCTACCCAAAATGCAGCGGTTGACAGTTGGTCAGTTCCGCACTCGCTCTGATGCAGATGGTCATCTAGAGATTCTCCACCGCTTAATTCCCTGCGGAAAATTCGTGGTAATGTTTAACCCCGACTTGCTACAGTCGCAGCAAGCTGACACTTGCGACAGAACATTCGATCGGTAATTTTGAAATAACCCCTTCCCGGACATGGGGAGGGAGTGAAAATTATTCGTTGGGTGGGGGCGGGTTTACGAGATTATTAATTTCAGGCAATTATGGTTGGTGAACCCGCCCCTACGATTTTTTTTGACCTAAAATTAAACATAAAAAATCCCCCAAAAATGGGGGATTTTATTCAATGCTATTACATAGTCTTAGTCTCAGGCATCAAACACTTATCCGAATCGCAGCCCGCAGGCCCAGAATCCATCATTTCACCCAAGTCATAACGACTCAGTGCCACCTGGAAAACATCGATTTGACGGCGCACTAAAACGTCTTTCAACATCGTTTCGTAAGTTGCCTTTTCAATCGGTTCAAAAGGCAAACGTGGGAAAGTCTCAAGGGCATCAAAGCGAGACAAAAGTGCGGCGGAAATGTAGCCGTCGTCATCGCGAATCGCTTCATAAATCCGCGTACCCAAGCTTTCAACTTCATTTTCTCGCAACTCAATCGTGGCGCTGGTGTTGTGCCGCACGTAGAACTTTTGCACTTGCATATAAAAGTCCATTTGTGCCGCCGCTGAGAATTTGTTAATCTCAATTTCATCAGCACCGGGCAAATCGGCCCAACTGACAGCAACGGGTATTTCTACCAGCCATTCTGTACAGCGCTCATCGAAGGGATTGTTCAGCAAATTGCCGTTTTCATCTTTGTCGGATTGGGACGGAATTACGTTGTATCCGTAGTCGATGCAGGCGAGGGCTACAGGGTCGTTTTTGCCGAAAGTAATCCGGCGAATGAAACGCTGCGATTTCGGGGGATGCCAGCCGGGAGAAGCGCCTGTCAGCAGCGATTTTGTACCCGATGGTTGAACGGTTGTGCAGCGATTTGGGCGTTTCAAAGAATGCCGATCGCAATAATCCCATACTACGCGATTCACAATTTCCCGCCAACCAGTCAAATACTCTGATTCCCGCTGTTTAAACGCAATTCCCTGCACAGTTTGCGGGCGACCTTCCACCCACCAGCGCAGCCACTCAACGCCGAAAGCGTGAACGAAGAAATCGAACAATCCCGTAAATGATACGCCGACAATTGGGTCTAATTCGCGGCTGTATTGATAGCGAGGTTCGCTAAATTTGTGATTGAGAAGTACCGCGACAGATAAACCTGCGGCTGTGAAAGCTTCTTCTTGTTCTTTGAAGTTATAAGGGTCAAGTTGATTGAGGTGAACCTCAGAAAGATTACAGTTTCCAGTTAGGCTATTTCCGAAAACTCCCTTATGAAAGTCTGGTTCATTGAAACAGTAAGTATCATGCAATCCTGGTAATTCTTCGACACTTCTGACAACTTGCCATTTACCTTTGCATTTAGCCTTCGTCCCTTTGCTCACATCTAACCGCTGACAAGGAATTTCACCACAGTCAGTAATTTGCAAGTAGTACAAATCTTGACTTCGGACACCGTAATTAGTAATTGCTCCTTGATGAGCGCAAAGATTTAGCGATGAGCTAATACCACATTTTGTCAAAAGTAGCTGAACTCTAAAAGCCCGATCGCGATCGGAGATATAAATTCTGATACCATTACTATTGGTATTCGATCCATCCGTATCGGCTAATCCAGCAATAAAGTGTAAGATTGCTTGCCGATTCCAGCTCGCAATTACATTTAGTGCTTCTGGGTTAACTTTCAAACTTTTCAGAAATTCTCCCGAAAAGCTCAAGTTAGTTACATCTGTCAAAACAGGTAAATAGTCATAGTTTCTTTCAGGCGACTTATTTCCTGCGACTGACAATGCCATCTTGCCTTCGTAAAGTCGAACTTTTGCATTGTCATTTTGGTCTGTAGTTCCATCTCCTACAGCCACACCCAAAGTGTAAGCATAACTCGTATCGATATTCATGCCATCTTCATACTGAATTGTAAAAGGTTCAGTATGAATGCTATATCGACTTGTATCCATCAAGTCTTTAGTTTGGACTTCTTGGTAAACTTTACCAAAGCGATCCTTGACAAAGAAACGATGATATTCTGTGGCATCCAGATAAGTACCATCAGCAAACTTTACACGATAAAGTTTGCGTCGTCCAACCTTGGTATCGCTCGCTGTTTGAAATGGTGTGACTGAACTCCATCTTTGACCATTCCAAATTTCGATTTCACTTCCAACAACGTCCTTTATTTTATGCAGTCCGTCTTTCGTAATTAGCAAAGTGTCACCACTGACACAGTGAAAATTAGAGCCAATTATCTCACCACACGGGTTTAAGCCCAAACGGACTGACCGATGCTCTAATTCCTCAGCAGTCATGTCAGGATAGCGTTCCTGGAACCACTGTTTAGCTTTTCCTTCGTCGTAAGCTGCCAAAAACTCAGTTTTAAGACTCGGGGTTGAAAGTAAATCAACGTTAGCTCTAGCTACAGCTTCACCAGCCCATTGAATTGCACCTTCACCAGAATAATACTGTTTGCGGACGGCATCAATACATTCTTCTAATGTCGGTTTGGAATGGAAAACACGGGTATGGTTTGCCATTCTCAAAGCATCGCGTTCTGGGTCTATTCTCCAGTTGCCTTGATCGTCTTGTTGCCACAAATTGTTTTTAGCATTTGCCCCGAGTTCGTCATCAAAAGTAAACTGACGAATTCCGGCGGAGCGACGAATATTGCCAGCAACAATTGTGACCGCAGCTTCATCTATCAATACGCAGCATTCAACTGAATTTAACTGCCGTCCTAAAGCTTTATTCAAAATTGCCGAGCAACGCTGATAAAGGTCGGGCAATTTCACCGGATTTGCGACTCCACCAAAACCTTTCAAAGGTTCTCCCACGGGGCGGACATCGCTCAAATCGATGTAAACTTGAACTTCTCCGGCAAATCTTTCATCTGTGGATAATTCCAGCAAAGCTTGATAGGATTTCACCCAACCTTGACGGGAATCTCCGACATGAATAGTTGCGGTTTTTTCTGATATTTTTACTTCGGTTTCTTGACGGCGAGATTGAGCTGGTGTCGAGCCGATTTCGCCTTGCATTGTCACGGTTAAGCGGTTGGTAATCGGTGGCAATTGGTTGATATATTTGGGTTCCAAAACTGCACCGGTGCCGCAGCCCATCATTGCCAAATCCATCAATAAGCCAAAGGCGCGCCAGTCGATAATATTTGTTGAGGAGCAATTATATGCGCCGGAAAAATTCTCTGGTTGCTCAATCCATTTGCTGCCGCCTACCCACAGCCAGCGCCCGGAAGCGAGGGTTTTGAGCTCGTTTTGCATCCGGTATAGGAGTTGCGTTTCTTCGGGGGTGAGGTTTCCCAGGGATGCTAAGCCCTTGACGGTTCGATCGCACACATCGGCCCAAGTCTCCCGCCCTGTCTCGGTACGGCGGCTGTATGTCCTGAAAAATACTGGATTGGCTGCGGGTGCTGTTTCGGGGAAATCGGACAGGTGGCGTTTCTCGCGGGCACTCGATCGCTCTAATTCTCGAACCATAGGTTGTGTACTGACGTGTCGTGTCGGAATAAATCAACAGACTATGAATATACAACAGGATTCAGATTTAGGGTAAAAGCTTGACAAATTTGACAATTTGCACTAAATATGGGGCTTCGGACTCGGGAAGGTCGATCGCGCGATCGGCCCAAAAATTCAGCAAAAAACCCGATTTCTGCTAGAAACCGGGTGAAGCGCAAATCTTGTCGATTGTCAATTATTTGTCAATAAAAACTCAATATTGGGTAACAGCGGGTCTTGAACAACCCCCACACCGTTAAAACCCCAACGTTCCAGCAGCTTTTTCACCGACGAACCCGGAATCGATTCTACTGCAAATCGATCGGCAACATCAGCAGCGTGGGCATTTAAATAACTCAAAGCATCATAATCTTCGCGAAACATCAGCAGGTAACTGACGGCGGAATCTGGATTGGGACAAGCGCTGATATATTTGCCGTCAGCGCGAGAACGCAGCAAGTAGAAGACTTGGGATAACATCTTATCTTTGTTGTCAAAATAATATGTTACCTCAAATTGGGAATTGGGAATTGGGAATTGGGAATTGGGAATTGGGAATTGGGAATTGGAAATTGGGAATTGGGAATTGGGAATTGGGAATTGGGAATTGGAAATTGGGAATTTTCCAAACGATTAAACTTGCATTGCATAAATCTTTAATGCGAGCCGATTGACAGCAAATTCAAGGTAAATCGACGAAGATAAACGCAGATAATTTAAACAGAAGAGAGCGAACAAATGCAATGCAAGTCAGCGATTTTAGATAAACTTTCGGTCAATCTCAAATCCCTCTTAATCTAGCAGTTAAATCAAAGTCAGTGCCAAACCTTTAATCGATCGCCCGTCGCCAATTTGACCGACGATCGAAGCCCGACCGGTCGTCAAATTAATATTGTACAGGCTGGAAACTCCCCCAACATCGATCGCAGCCAAAGCCGTCTCGTTGCCGCCAACACTCCTAATATCAAAGCCGAGAACGCTAGAAGCATCAATTCCCAAAGATCCGATCGTATTTAACACTCCATTATTCGGCGGATCTTGCCGCACCAAAACATCCAAATTGCTGTCAATTACAAACAAAGTTGTCGAAGTCGCCCCCGCAAAGTTATTCACATACGCAGCCCCCACAGCCGCAGCCGGATTTCCAACATTAGGATCGCCCGCCCGGTAGGCCAAATTCCCGTCGAGTTGAACTCCCCCAGTTAATGTGTCAGAATCTACTATTGCCCCGGTATCTGGGTTGAGGCGGGCGTTTTGACCCGCTTGATTGACCAACCGAATGCGATCGACTGTCGGATTGAAATCAAAACCCGCAGCCCCCGGAGTTAGGGGAACAGCAAACTGCCCGCTACCGACTTGACTTGCAGCCCCAGTCACCGGATCGATCGCGTACAAGCGATTGCTAGAACCCACACCGTAAAGCAAACCGTTAGCAGGGCGAAAATCAATTCCCAACAAACTTTCTCCCGGCTGCAAGCCCGTAACTGCTGTGTCGCTGAGAATCGCCCGCGGTGCCGCCTCATTAAAACCAACAATTGTTTCAACGCCATTTCTGACCGTTAAGGCGTAAGCTGTAGGCAAAGGCACAGCCAAACCGTTAATCTGTCTCCCGTCAGCAATTTGATTGACAAAAGAAGCTTGACCGGTGCTTAAATTAATATTGTACAATCCCGAAACTCCCCCGACTTCCAGCGCCGCTACTGCGACATCGCGGCCGCCAATACTCCTGATATCAAAGCCCAGAATGCTAGTAGCATCAACTCCTAAAGATCCGATCGTATTCAACACTCCATTATTCGGCGGATCTTGCCGCACCAAAACATCAGAATTGCTGTCAATTACAAACAGCGTTGTCGAAGTTGCCCCGGCAAAGTTATTCACATACGCAGCCCCCACAGCCGCTGGAGAACTTCCAAAATTGCGATCGCCCGTGGCATACACTAAATTGCGATCGAGTTGAATTCCCCCAGTTAATGTGTCAGAATCTACTATTGCCCCCGTATCCGGGTTGAGGCGGGCGTTTTGACCCGCTTGATTGACCAACCGAATGCGATCGACTGTCGGATTGAAATCAAAACCCGCAGCCCCCGGAGTTAGGGGAACAGCAAACTGCCCGCTACCGACTGGATTTGCTTCCCCCGTTTTCGGATTGACAGTATACAAGCGATTGCTAGAACCCACACCGTAAAGCACGCCATTAGCAGGTCGATAATCAATCGACAGCAAACTTTCTCCCGCTTGCAATCCAGTCACGGGCAAATCTGAGATGACACTTCCCGGATTAGCAAGGCTAAAGCCGACAATCCGATTAGCAGGAGTTAAAGCATAAGCCGTTGTCAGCGCTGGAGGCGGGGGATTGGGAACAATGCTGTTGATATTAGTCGTGAAATCTGTTTGGTCGATCGCGCTTTGTCGCACCCCTCTGAGAGTAGCAAAAAATTCTCCTGTTACCCGGTCTTGAATCACAGTATCGTTTCCAGCGTCCAGAATATTCAAGTCGCTAAAATTGAGACCGCTCGCCAAACCGATTAAATCTGTACCGTTGGCAAAATCTGCGATCGCATCTGCATTTTCCAAATTCACACCGCCGCTGGTACGAAAAGGATCTGCCACAGCGTAGCGGCTCAAAACAAATACGTCTGCCCCGTCTCCACCTATCAGGATATCAGTATCTCGATCGCCCGACAAAACATCATTACCCGCGTTTCCAGAAATAACATCGCTACCTTTTCCGCCAAATAAAAAGTCGCTATCTTCACCGCCATTAACAGTATCGTTACCTAAATCCCCAAACAGCGAATCTCTGCCGGAATTTCCCTCAACTGAATCGCTGTCTTTTCCGCCAAAAATGCTGTCATTGCCTGAATTTCCAGCAATTGCATCACTGCCCATCAGACCAAAAATCAGGTCATTTTCTGTAGTTCCTGCAAGCGTGTCTGCTTGTGCAGTGCCTCTAATTTCTGCCACGATCCAATCCCCCTATAAATTTGACACTCCCGCACCTTTAGGCAGCGGAATTTTCAGCACAAAATTTCCCAAATTCGCAGCAACGGCTAATTTCACAGAAATACTTTTGGTTTGAACTGCATATTTTACGATCGATATTGTACGCAGCCAAAATGATAAATAAATCCGCCTCCAGAGATATATAAAATCGCCCCAGATACAGATATACTCGATAGTTTGCAGTATAAACTGGGGCGCCCGCAGCGCAACTGCAAACCCCAAGCTGAACTTTTTAGCGGTGCGAACTTATGAAACCTTGTACTGCGTTCATTAGTGATATACGCTGAATCTATAATTTTGGATCTGTACAGTCAGAAATTATTTTGCAACTTTAATCAGGGCTTATGATCGGGGCAGAGAAACCGGGTTTTTGGAGAAAATATTTCGTTGCAGCCCGCAGATGGGCGTAAAAAACCCGGTTTCGAGGAGTCTGAGTGCGTCCAGGATCGATCGTGTAAAAATTGCACCCTTGCGTAAGTCCGATCCTTTTAATTACCAGGCTTTTTCAAGCTTTCAGCAGTGCCTTAGAAGCTGATTGTCCTGCGAGTTTCAGTTGCGATCGCAATTTGAGATTCAACAACACCAACACAGTCCACTGACTGAGTATAGAAAACAAAATCGTATTTTCCAACCCTATGAAATATGACGAATACCAAAAGCTAGCAAATGTTGAAGATAACCACAAAATAGGAAATGTTGAAGATAACCACAAAATAGGAGCTGTTGCTGGGGCGATCGATAACATATCTAAAATCAGAGGTGGCAATAAAATAGCGCTGGCGACAGTGCCTGCTGCCCAAATTTCCCGATTTCGATTTTTTGTAAATAGGAATAGTTGGGTGATGGTTGCGTAAATTAGGATGAGATTGAGGCAGCAAATTACTCTCCAAAATTCCCTTGTCTCAATTTTTTGAAACAGCATCCAAGGTATGAAAATTATGACTGAGATGAATAGATTAATCGCGATCGCCACTACAGCCGGACTTTTTTCACTCCAAATTAAATCGAGTAACGGGTAGCGCCGCCATAACTTCTTACTGCTGGGAACGATTTGTTGCCGATACCTCGCCCAATCGTACAAAGATTGTCTGTCAGATGTTAAAGCTGCAATTAAAGCTAAAAACATCAGCAAATTCAACAGTAGTAAATAGCCTCGATTAGAAGGATAAGCTGATGCACTTACTTGGAATGAAAACCCTAACATTATTACCTGATAACAAATAACTACCAAGTAACTTTGTTGCTTGCTCAAAACTGTAGCACTGGGATTGGGAAAGCGGCGCTGCCATCCCTGCCACAGCCAATAGATTCCCGTACCGCAAACCAAGAGAGACAAAGCATGACCGATCGCAATATTTTTATTGACTGGCAAGTAAAACCATTGCGACTCGTATATCATACTTAATCCTAATCCGGAAATCCAACACATAACAAAAGCCATACCGCTAGCCAACCAAGGTTGAAATCCTCCCAACCAACTGGTTGTCAATCCAAAGAGCATCGCAGCACTGTAAAACAAAGCACAGCTAGCTAGAACTGCTATGTAGAAACAGAAAATTTCATTCAAGGGTATTTGAGCAGCTAATCCACTGTACAAGTGCAGCGGTACAGCGAGAATTGCTGCTAGATACAATAAAATTGGTACGCCCAGAATTTTGCCGATAAAAATGGTTTTAGCAGACTGGGGACTGAGGCGAATAAAGTTGAGCGTGCCGCGTTTTTCTTCCTTGTCTAAGTCACTGACAAGCATATAAGTCCCTGCTACTAATAGGGCTAATACGCTTAAAATGCTCAGCCACATGAATATCTGTGACCACCACTCCGACCAGTTAATGGCAAAGTTGCCCAAGGCATCTCTGACACACTTTTTCTCATAAGAATAATGATTGGGATCGTCGAAAGTGCAAAATGTGCGATGGATGGGGTAAGTGTATTCCCCACGAGGGGGAGCAACTGGTATCAGGGCGCTGAAATACATGAATAGCAGCAGTTGAGCGCTGAGAGAAATGGCAGACGCGATCGCAATATTGCCAATCTTCAAGCGGCCTTTGATTTCTCGAAATAATTGGGGATTCCAGTTGCCGATTCGATCGAATAAGTTAAGTATCATAAGTAATTGGGATTGGTAATGGGTAATATCATGTGCGATCGATCGCACAATCTCATAAACCTTCCCCCGCCCGATGACAAATAGCTAATCTACGGAACGCGATATTCCGCATCAACTTCAAAGAAATCGGGTTTTTGTTGCTTTTAGGGGCTATAAATTGAGTATTCCCAAAAAAAACGGTTTTCGATCGCCCGTGCCTAAATTCCGATCGTGGTAGGCACGGGAGCACATTGGTGTCAACTTAGCATCAAACCGATAGTCCGGCAGGGGTTTAAACCCCTGCCTCAAAGCGAAAGTCCT
>NZ_JAUBOJ010000320.1:0-9199 GCF_036700185.1 Microcoleus sp. BM001215392
CTAATAACTTATATGCGGTCATGCGAGAGCCCTCTTCCAAAACCAGATGCACCCGTAAAGCGCGCATTTCGCACTCCACCAATTAGACTTGTGCTACAGGTTCCTTAGCCAAAAACTTCTCTAACTCAGTCAAAGCATCGGCATCAACTTTCGTCTGCATCGGACAGAACTTAGGCCCGCACATCGAACAGAATTCCGCAGTTTTGTAGATATCCGCCGGCAAAGTTTCGTCGTGATATTCCTTTGCCCGTTCTGGATCGAGCGATAGCTCAAATTGACGGTTCCAATCGAAATTGTAACGCGCTTTGGAAAGTTCGTCATCGCGATCGCGCGCACCCGGACGGCCGCGCGCAATATCCGCAGCGTGGGCCGCAATTTTGTAAGCAATCAGCCCGTTTCTGACATCCTCAGCATTCGGCAATCCCAAGTGTTCCTTGGGAGTCACGTAGCACAGCATCGCAGTACCGTACCAACCCGCCATCGCCGCCCCAATCGCCGAGGTAATGTGGTCGTATCCCGGTGCAATATCAGTCACCAACGGCCCCAAAACATAGAAGGGAGCTTCCGAGCATTCCTCCATTTGTTTCTTGACATTAAACTCAATTTGATCCATAGGTACGTGGCCCGGGCCTTCCACCATTACCTGCACATCATGTTCCCAAGCTTTGCGAGTTAATTGTCCCAAAGTTTTGAGTTCGGCTAATTGAGCCGCATCCGACGCATCGTGAGTGCAACCGGGGCGCAAAGAATCTCCCAAACTAAACGAAACATCGTATTTTTTGAAGATTTCAATGATGTCGTTAAAGTGAGTGTAGAGAGGATTTTGTTTGTGGTGGTGCAGCATCCAGCGCGCCAAAATACCGCCGCCGCGAGAAACAATCCCAGTCAGCCGATTTTTCACCAACGGCAAATGCTCGATCAGAATTCCAGCGTGAATTGTTTGGTAATCAACACCTTGTTGAGCGTGTTTTTCAATGATGTGCAGGAAGTCATTCGGGGTCAGACTTTCCATATTACCGTGCACGCTTTCTAGAGCTTGGTAAATTGGTACAGTGCCGATAGGAACCGGTGAAGCTTTGATAATTGTAGTGCGAATTTCATCCAAATTGCCGCCGCCTGTGGACAAGTCCATCACGGTATCAGCGCCGTATTTAACTGCTAGTTTAAGCTTGTCAACTTCTTCTTCCATGTTGGAAGAATTGGGAGATGCACCGATGTTAGCATTGACTTTGCACTTAGATGCAATGCCGATCGCCATTGGCTCCAAATTCGTGTGATTGATGTTAGCCGGAATAATCATCCGTCCCCGTGCTACTTCGGCGCGGATCAATTCTGCTGGAAGATTTTCTCGCTTAGCAACAAAGTCCATTTCCTCAGTAATGACACCTTGACGGGCGTAGTGCATTTGAGATACGTTGCTGTGCCCCTGACGCTTAGCGATCCATTCGGTACGCATATCTTATGTCCTTCATAAACAGCTTCCCTCCGCTGGTATTAACCAGACTCAGGTTCTAAGGGTGTTTTCTCAGCCCGGATTTTTCGGGCACCCCTAGCTTTAGGCTTATGATACTATTACTTATGTTGGGCAAAGATTAAATCTTTATAAAAACTTCCACAAGTCTGTAAAATTTTAATTACTTTAAGAATTTTTATTAAAAATTAAATATATTTAATTTGGGAATTTTTCAATGGTCACAAAGTGGAGATATCTCGAACGTGAATCGCCCTGTCCAGACTTTTGATATTTGTGCTGTTTAAAAGTACCCACGGCGCAGCTATCCAGTATAAAATCGCCCTAACCCAAGATTAAATCAATACTCACCGCAAACTCCGGAAACGCCAGCGGCGAAACTTGTTGTCCCCGCTCAAACTTTTGGACTGAAATGTAGTTATTTGCGATCGCATCGCGGTAAACTTCTAAACAGTTTGCTTCCAGATCCCACAGCCATACTTCCCGAATTCCAAAACGAGCATAATTTGATACTTTCACATCGCGGTCTTGACACTCTCAGCGCTCTTCGCGACTGAGATTCTTAAGACATTGCGGTCTTAATATCCCTATTACTAGGGTTCCCAAACTCAGCACGTTTGCTCGTAGAGCGTGCTGATATCTTTTGGGCGTTTGAGTGTCTAGCACTCGGTTTCGCGGAGCCCCCGCGTACCATTTCCAAAGCTCGGTCTCTGATAGTTTTTGCAGCGCCAATATCGGCGTGTTCGTGATATCCACATTCAACACAGATGAACTTTTCGCCATCTCTATTTGATTTGTCGATCTGACCACAATTTCTACATTCAGTGCTAGAGTATTTGGGATTAACTTTGATTACGACTTTTCCTTGCTTCGCAGCTAGATACTCAATCTTTAAAGTTAATTCAGACCAGCCAGCATCGGAGATAGAACGATTTAAACCTTTCTTTCTAGATTGTCCATTTTTGAGAAATCTTCCCGTTTTCTCATCACTTTTTACCTGACATCGACGCATCATCCCAGAAATATTCAAATTTTCTAGGGCAATCACATTAACATTGCGAGACACTATTAAATTCGCGGTTTTCCATTGATATGCTTGGCGTTTATTACCGATTTTTTGATGAAACTTTCCAACTTGGATAGCTGCTTTTTTGCGATTTTTACTGCCCTTGATTTTCCGCGTCACTCGTCTTTGCCTAATTTTTAGAGTCCGCTTAGCCTTTTTGTTTGTCGAAAACTTGGGATTCTCGATTTGGTATCCATCAGAAAGATGAACCAGTTTAGTGATTCCCAAGTCGCAACCTATTGCTTTGGGGCGATCGGCAACAGGAATAGCACTGTATTCAGGTACAGTTTTATCCTCTATCCTCACGGAAATATACCAACCATTCTGGCGCGCTCGTACCGCACAAGCCTTGATGGTAAATCCATCTGGGATTGAGCGAGAGTTGTAAAACCGCATCCAGCCCAGTTTTGGTAAGTAAATTTTATTGCCCTTGATTTTCACACCCATTGCGTAAGTAAAAGATGTGAAGTTGCTGCGGTTTTTAAATTTAGGAAATCCTCTGCCTTCAAAGAAATTCTTGTAAGCAGTGTCTAATCGTTTAACATTCTGCTGTAAAACAGTGGAGTCTATCCCGTTGTACCAAGGTCGAGCTGTTTTTAATTCTGGCAATGCTGTTATTTGAATGTCGCCAGCGCTTCGGCGAGGATTTCTAGCTTTACCTTCTTTGTCAAGCTTAGAGTCTTTCCAGGGATTTCCAGTTGCGCCACTTTTACTTACGAAGCAGGTCAATGGTGAAGCTTCGCCTTTCGTTCTGATGTCACAGTAATCGCCTTGGACAAACTGCTGATTGTACTGACAGATTCTGTCGTTGAGGCACCAGTTATAGTGGCTTCGCAACATATCTACCCAAGCAGACATTTTTAATGTTTGTGTTTGATTAGGACGTAACTTGTAAACGTAATTTGTCAACAATTTCGCTTACCTCCTTGTTTATATCTTAACGTCTTTCTCTAGTTTTAAATATTAAGAATTAAGAAAGATTCACGGCGATTAAAACCGCCCGTGTCGCTTGCATCTCAGGACTGAAGTCTCTGAGTTTTCCGCTTACCGAATGTTTTTTTATAAACAGCACTATGTAACCCCATATAGCTCGCACTCAAACCCTCTTCCCTCCTGACTCCTGACTCCTATATCCTCTTTGAGGCCAACCATAAATATTTACGCCAACTTACTTACTCCGCATCACCAGATTTCTGGGATTGCGAAGCTCAGTGAATGCGGTGTACTTTATGCCTAATTAATTCTCCGAAGATTCATCGGATTGTGGCTGGTTCTGCGTATCTTTTTCGCCAGCAACAAATCCTTCTGTATCCTGCTTTAATTCTGAGACAATTGCACCTCGATCGCGCCAAGCTTCGGCATTTTCGGGTTTGATGGCGATCGCTCGATCGTACGCGGCCATTGCTTCGATGTAGCGATTTAATTGTGACAAAGCTGTACCGCAGTGGTGCCAAGCATCGTAGGAATCGGGCTTCAACGCGATCGCTTTTTCGTAAGCTCCTATCGCCTCTTGATAGCGCTGCATTTTTGTCAAAGATTCGCCTTTACCAAACCAAGCCTCGTAACACTCAGAATTCAAGGCGATTGCTGATTCGTAAGATGCAATTGCTGCTTCGTGCTGCGACAGTTTCTCGAAAGCGGCGCCTCGGTTGTGCCACAGTTCAAAATCCTCCGGTTTAATCGCGATTGCTTTGTCGTAGGCTGCGATCGCATCTTGGTAGCGCTGCATTTTTCCCAACACTGCGCCTTTATTGTACCAAACTTCGTATTTGTCGGCCCGGATGCCCAAAGCTCGATCGTAAGAATCGATCGCATCGCTGTAGCGCAGCAGTCTCCACAGCATATTACCTCGGTTGTACCAAGTTTCGTATCTCTTGGGATTGAGAGCAACAGCGCGATCGTAAGAATCGACTGCGGCGGCGTGCTGCTGTACTTTACCCAGCATCGCGCCTCGGTTGTGCCAAATTTCGCTATCGCTGGCTTTGATAGCTAGGGCGCGATCGTAACTGGCGATCGCCTCTTCGTAATGCTGCAATTTTCCCAACAAAGCTGCTATGCTGTGCCAACAAGCGTATTTTCGCGACTCGCTGCTACTTGCTCGCTCGTAAGAATCGATCGCATCTTCATACTTCTGCAATTTTGCTAGCAAATTCGCTTTGTTATACCACGCTTCGCAGTGATCTGGTTTAATTAATATTGCTTGGTCGTAACAGGCGAGTGCTTCTTCGTGACGCTGCAATTTTATTAACACATTTCCGCGCCAATACCACGCCTCACCCAAATTATTATTCATTAAAATAGCTTTTTCAAAGCAGACCGCTGCCCCATCGTAATTGCCTTCAAAATAAAGCCCTTCACCTTGCTTGATATAATCGTCAGCAATCAAATTTCCGCCGTCGCTAGCAGGTGCAGTTTGCGAAGGTTGAGGTGCAACTTTGACAGATTCTTTGGCCACAACTGCGGGAACTTGGGAAATTTCTTGAACAATTTGCGATTTTTTCTCGTAAACTTCTGTCAACAAAACTTGCAGGTGCATCAGAAACTGAGATTTGAGAGTCTCAATTTGCTCGACGGAAGATTTAGAAATTTCTGTTTCTCTACTTAAAAAATCTATAGATTGTTTAGCGGCACTTAGTTGTGCTTCTAATTCATCCCGCAATTTTTGAGTCAGTTGGCTAGAATTAGTCAGCTCTGATTCCAAGACGCCAATCCCGTGCAATCTTTTATTAGCATCAGCAACTAACTGTCTGACTACAATCCTGCGGATCGCCCAAAAAAAGGCAATTGTCACAGGTGGAAATATCGTACCGAGAATGAGCAAAATATTCAGCAGATTTATGGTATTGTTAAAACCATATCCAGATTCCGCACTGTCGCTCTGCGGTGAAAGAAAAGCAAAAGCGTCGCGAACTTGAGGATTGCTTTTAACACCCGTGGCGATTAATTTACTCAGCCAGGTTTCTTGTAAAGATTTGGTCAGTTCGTCGCCGGATGTATTCGCCTTGGTTTTTGTCGCAGCAGATAACTCCGGCCCGGCTGCTGCTACCAGCAAACCAGCCCGCGATTTGACAGCACTTGGTGGGGAAAATTGTTCGTGGGCGATCGTCTCAGGGGCGCTAATTGACTCAGCCGGACGGGATGCACTACGATCGACCGCATCCACAAAGTTGCTAGCCTGCGGTGTCCCACCCGAGACGGGACTTGCAGCAGGAGCGGCGTTGGTATTAGCAGTTAAATTCTGGGATGCGAGGGCGGCCAGAGTCAAGAGAGCTACATTTGAGACTCGCATAAACGTCAACTCACCTAGGAGAAATTAGTATTGTTTGTCAGCGATCGCGCGATCGACCTCGTACTCTGGGCCCTGTACAATAACTAAGACCGGGAATACTGACCTACTATCTCCAAAATACGGGCTGTGTCTGACTTTTCAGGAAAAATGCTCATAATTCTGACCGTACAACTTTGGTCAAAAAATATATTCTCGCGCCTCATCCATTGTCATCACCCTCGGAATCTTTGGGGTGGCTGCACCAATCTGCACCATTAGGCAAATATCCGGGTGAACCCGCCCCAACCAACTAATATCGTCTCCGCTCGAATAACCACAATAATATTAGTTTGATCTTTCGGACTTTGAGGACTAAAGTCCGAACGATCAAACCGTTTTTATTACTTGCAGTTGACCGAAAAAGATATCAATGTTAGCTTTAAACCCCAGCTAAAGCCGCTGACGGTTGCTGATGTTCGGCCGTCGCTGCATCTAAACTGGCACCATAAATTTCGCAGCTATTATTCGGACTTTCAATCAGCTTAATTTTGTGCAACTCTGCGCCCAATTCCTTCACGGGCGATCGCAACAATTGACCGATCCGAACAGCAATATTCTCCGCAGTAGGCACTACATTTTCAAAATAGGCAATATCCTTATTTAAAAAAGTGTGATCGAATGGTTCAACCACATAATCATCTACAGCTTTTTGCAAAGCTGCCAAATCAACAATCATCCCAGTCCGCGCATCCATTTCTCCTTTAACCGTCACCTCTAAATGATAGTTGTGACCGTGACCGTTAGGTCTAGCACATTTGCCGTAAATTTCTGAATTTTCTTCAAAGCTCAAATCGGGACGAGCTAACCGATGGGCGGCGCTAAAATGAGTAGACAGAGTTAGATAAGCTTCCATGCCATTTCCTAAATATTCAGCCCAAAGTTCCGGGTGTTCAAACAATTGAATTTTGCTCACAGGCAAATGAGGAGCTAGCCGCAGCCAAATTTGCCGTGCTATGTTTTCGGTAGTTGGCAGAGTCTGCTCAAATTCCGGCCACGCTTGGTTAATGTAGGAAAAATCGAGAGCCTCGATCACTTCCCGCTTGATGACGTGCTTGACATCAGACAAGTTGAGTACCATGCCGTACTCGTCGAGTTCTCCTATCATGGAAACGTAAAGAACGTAATTGTGTCCGTGTCCCGGTGCGCGGGCAGTTGGGCCAAACCGCTCAAAGTTCTCGGCTTCGCTCAATTCTGGCAGCCAGTACCGGTGACTCGCCGAAAACTGCGCCCGACGATTGATGATGCACTGCATAAAAGTCAAGTAAGGTAAGCTTGTTAAGTTATGTAAAGGACTTACTCTTTTAAGCATAAACCAATTTTTGCTGGAATTTTTCGATAATTTTAGGGTGCTGTAATGAAGTTCTACCAATTTTCTATATTTTGGCAACACGCCACCGCCACATCCCCAAGCCCCCGAAAGCTGCACCACACAGATATCCGCCAAAAATACCGCTACAAAACAGTCGATCGCGATCGGTTGCTAACGCATTATTTACCAGTCTTTGAGAAAGTGCAATTCATCAACACCGATAGTTGCACCGCGCGTACCTTTTTGCAACATAGGGCTCAATCGGGTTCGAGTTTTTCGTCTAAGCTCTGCAATAGTTAGCAGTTTGCCGTTCAATTGCGACGAAAATTCATCACCCATTCGCTTTCACTAATTACATCTTACGAAATATTAATGAATTGGATTACTGAACCAGCCGATCGTTTTTTTGAGCATTTTTGGGGTGCGATGACAACCCCGCTATTTTATATCGGGGACACTCATCTGTCGATCGGGGCGATCGTCAAACTGATAGTCTTAGCTCTATTTGCCTTCATTGTAGCCCGGATTATCAGTGAAGGAATCAAGCGCAGCCTGCTAGTTAGGATGGGATTGGATCGAGGCAGCCGAGAGGCAATTTCTACTATCATCAGCTATATTTTAGCAACTATTGGGTGTATATTTGTCATGCAAGGTGCGGGGATAAACCTGACTTCTCTCACCGTCTTAGCTGGTGTCGTCGGCATTGGTTTCGGCTTCGGCTTGCAAAATCTCGCCAGCAACTTTATCAGCGGTCTCACCCTGCTCTTGGAACACCAAATTAGAGTCGGAGATTTTATTGAAATTGACAATTTATTAGGAACTGTAGAAAATATTTCGATCCGCTCGACAATTATTAAAACAATTGACGGTCTCTTTGTGATCGTACCAAATATTAAATTTGTCGAAACAAACATTATTAATTGGAGTTATAGAGACCCCAGATGTCGCCTTCACATCCCCGTCGGCGTTGCCTATGGAACTGATCCAGTATTAGTTACCGAAGCGCTGTTAATTGCGGCGCGGATGGAATCTAATGTGTTGTCCCATCCTTCTCCTAAAGTATGGTTTCGTGGTTTTGGAGACAATGCTTTAAATTTTGAACTTTTAGTTTGGATCGATCAGCCACAGGAAAGCGATGCTATTAAAAGTGCTGTCAATTTTTTAATAGATTACGAATTTCGCCACCGCAGCATCGAAATTCCATTTCCTCAGCGGGATTTGTGGCTGCGAAACCCACAAGATTTAACTAAACTTTTTCACAACAATCATAAAGACGATAATTCTCAGGGTCAAGTTTTTCCGCAGAATACCAAACATTCAGCAGAAATAAAATCTAATTCCACTGTTTCCGAGCATAAAAAGTCCGGCCCTAAATCGCCTAATAATTGGACGCTGCGAGATTTATTGCGGCGAGTAACTTATTTTGAACAGTGTACTGATTTAGAACTGCGACAGTTAATTGAATATGGCTACCGACAACTATTTCCAGCAGGACAGATTGTCTGTAAAGAAAACGACCCAGGTGATTCTTTTTATATTATTCTTTCCGGTGCTGTAGAAGTTCTTTCTCAAAAAGCCGATCAGTATATCGCGACGCTTCATGAGGGAGAGTTTTTTGGGGAAATATCCCTGCTGTTGGGAACTCCCAGAACCGCGACTGTTAAAACTAGAGAAGATGCAATTTTGTTTGTGGTGGAGCGCCACGACTTGCAAAAACTTTTAATCGAACAGCCGAATTTGGCCGATCAGATTGCTCAAAAATTGTCGGAACGCCAGCAAGCTTTGAGAGATTTGGGATTGTTAGATGATGACTCTCTCGATCACACTCCTTTTATTAAAATTCGCAAGCGAATTCAAGTTCTTTTTGGAATTTAAAAATTGTAATTGGTTATTAGTTATTGGTTATTTGTTATTGGTTATTGGTTATTGGTTATTTGCCAAAAACTAACTATAAATGACCAATACAGTATACCTCTTGCAAAAATCGGAAAACACCCTAAAATTATCTGCGTTTATCTGTGTTTA
>NZ_JAUBOJ010000321.1:0-9161 GCF_036700185.1 Microcoleus sp. BM001215392
CAGTCGTGTGCTGCGGTTTGTCGTATTATATCCGATCTTTCCGACATTTCCGACATGATTCCGACATTTCCGACATTTGCGATCTGCTTGTCTAGGAAAAGTCCCGACATTACCGGATTCATCATTGTAATATACTGAGCTTTAGATGAATTAAAAGCGAAATATGGCAGAACCAAAAGGATGGCAGAGTATTGGTAATGTTGATGGTATTGATTGGGAAATGAAACAAAAGCAGCATGGTCGATTTTTTATGATGCGACCAGTTGGAACTGAATACGACCCAAACGATCCTGATTACCCGCACACTCGAGTTGAACTCGAAAACGGTCAACCAACTGGTTTTCAGCACAACTCCGAAGGTAGAGACTATAGCATGAAGTTTGGAAGCCATAATGTCATTATGACTGCGGCAAGGATTGCTTTGAATTTCCAGTAGCTAAAGAAGGAAACGCAATCGCCAACATCTACGGCAAAAGTTAAAGGTTAGCAAGTAGCATGGAATTTGAAATTGACACAAAGGCGGCTGATGATAATCTTAATAGGATTGGCAATTGGATGATGATCCGCTGTGAAGGTACTTGGGGAGACTCGATTAGTGCAAAAAGAATATCAGAAGATACAGTTGATATCATCACTTTAACCGTAAGCCCAGTCAATGAAAATCAAGGTCGTGGTACAGCACTTGTTCAGAAAGTTTTTGACGAATTACCTAGTGATGTCAAGAAAGTTGTTATACGGAAAAATGACAATCCTGGGTGGTGGTCACATATTAAATCTAGAATTAGCGGTCGTGCAAACCTTGTCTTATAGTTCCATTCAGAAATGGAAGGATTGATTGAGAAAAGTTGCGATCGCCCACATTTACAGGAAAAGTTAAAGGTTGGGCGATCGCTCCCTCGAATCTACTATACGGTAGCGCAAAGGATGGGAGAGGGTGCAGGGGGCGATGCTTCATCTCAGTATCATTAATAATTAAAATTGGAGTATAAATATGAGCGATCTTAAGAAAAAACCCGTTCAGACTAGCCACGTAGTCGCTGCGATTTTTTTCCCCCCGCTGGGCGTATATTTGACAGTTGGGCTTGGCACTCAGTTTTGGATAAACCTAGTGCTCACATTCTGTTTTACATGGATTCCCGGAGTTATCCACGCTGTTTGGCTGATTTTTAATCACAATGCCTTAGTTAATAAAAATGAAGATGAAACTTCTAGCCTTCCTAATCGTAATGAAATAAGATACCCGACTATTGATGAAAGTCAACTGAATGACGATCTGAGTTCAGCAGTAGGAATAGATTATCGAAACCTGCGGAATTGTCTAGCAGTTAAAGATTTTGAATCCGCTAATAAGGAAACTAAATCTATTTTCCAAAAGATTTCCTATATAGACCTGAACCTAAGCGATCCAGATCCTGAAAAAACTAAAATACCAAGAATTCCTTGCACAGATATATGTACTATAGACAGGCTTTGGGTCAAATACAGCGAAGGACGTTTTGGTATTAGTGTTCAAGATGAAATTTGGATTAATATTTATACGAGTCTTTACAAAGAGAAACAAGAATTTGACAAGCGAGAGAAAATTGAAAGCAACGCCGACGAACTTAGCTTCTCAGCTCAGTTCGATGCCTGGTTTAAATTAAATGACATACTAGGGTGGAAATCAAACAATTCTGGTCTAATTTATCAATGCTCAGCACCAAAGGGTCATTTACCCGTCATATATACTCCTAGTAACATAAATCATTATGCTGGTCTGATAGGCTTGTTTATGCGACTTAGGATCTGTATTCAGTAGAAAAAAATATACCTAGGCTCCGCGAACAAATTGCCCAACCTAATCAATTTGGTTAAAGGGAAATACGATCGCTCTATCGAATCTACTATGCGGTAGTGCAAAGGATGGGAGAGGGTGCTGGGGGCGATCGCTTCCTCGAATTTAGTTTAGCTATATAAAACCCAGGTGTATACTTTGGTTTATTTCCTAAGTAAATAAGGTTCAAAACAGGAATGAAGAGATATGAATATATCGGAAGAAAGCACATGGGAATTAGAATTAGACTTAATGGGGAAAGCCTCTAGTGAAATACAGAAAGGCAACTACGAGACAGCTTTCGAGAGCCTTAATGAGGTTTTATCTGTCAATCCTATGAAGTGGGAAGCTTACAAGTGGCGCGGTCTACTTTATGCGGGTTCGGGTAATTATCAAAAAGCCATAGAAGATTTTAACCGAGCGATTAATATCATTTTAAATGATAGTAATGTAAATGATAGTGTTACTATGGAAATTTATTACGATCTAGGTAAAGTATTTGAATCTATTTATTTTAGCAACGAATTTTTGGAATCTATAGAATATCTATCACAAGCTATTACAATCTACGACAAAATTCTTCAAGAATATCCCAAATGTATACCACCACGCTATCGCAGAGGTGGTATTTTTTACTATGTAGGAATGAAAGCTGATGACGGTGAAGAATTGCTGCGGCGCGCTGTAGAAGATTTTGATTTTATACTGGAAAATGAACCTAAAAATATGGACACAACTATGAAAGAGGATGCAATTCTGAAAAGGAATCTAGCTAGGACGCTGCTAGGCGGTGATATTAGCTGGCTGCAAAACGATGTGGATGCGTAGCCGAGAAGTTAAAAGCTGGTAGAGTTTTAAAAGGAACTATTTAACAAGCAGTGGGGAAATGCGATCGCCCTTTTCTCCCCCAAGCGCGATCGCCCTTAAGTTAATCATAAATTTCTCTCCGGTGTCCAATCTGGTGAATAGTAATCACCTTTAAATCATCATCAAAAGAATAAATCACCCGATAATCACCCACTCTTAACTTAAAGAAACCTGCCAGATTAGCCGACAAAGGCATAGGAGTAATTTGTTCAAAATTTTCCGCCAACCAATTGATTTTATTACCTATACGCTCCTGCACAGCCTGAGTCAATCTTTCTTGGTTAACCAGAGCTTCTGCTGTCAACTCAACCGAATAGCTCATTACGATTTTAGACCAATTTTTTGATAGACTTCCCCAAGTTCGATGCTATTTTCTCCTGCTTGTTTCCGCTTCATTGACTCTAACAATTTCAGCTTGACTTCTTCCTTAACTTCTAAACCTGCATCAGGATCGCCCAAATATTCTTCTAAGCACTGTTCAACGGTATGTCGAATCAAGTCCCGCAGTTGCTCAACTGTCATATCTTTGACTTGCATCTTAATCTCCTAGTTTGTGGGATTATTCATAAATAATAGCAAATTTAGTAAAGTTGTCGCTGTAACTGATTTGGCCAGAGCGCACTTTGGAGAGTATTTTCGCAGAGCGATCGCCCTTATTTTTCCCAAAGTGCGATCGCCCTTACCTTCCAACACCAAACTAATTAACTTCCTATATAAGCGGTTTTCTAAAGCGATGTCCATCAGGTTCTACAACCACAAATGCCCCTTTTAGTTCTATTTCAGAGTAATTTTCTATAACTCCTGCTAGTTCCTTGTGAACTTCATTCACCATTTTAGGTAAGACTCGAAGGTAAATCACACCTGTCGCGATCGCCATCACAAAAACCAGATTTCCGTAATCTCTGTCTCGCGTAACCAGGATGCGATTTTCTGTTTGGGCTACTCTCAGTATTTCTTCATCACTTGCTTGCGCTAAACCCATTTGAGCAACAACAATTACATCATGTCCTGCATCAATCAAAAACTTTATGGTGACAGCGTACACATCTTGGTCTATCAGAAACTTCATAATTTAAGCTAATGCCAAATGCACATCTTCCGCCGCCACCAGTGCGATCGCATAACGCAAGCAAGCCCGAATATCATCCACTTCCAGATCGGGATAATAGTCTCGGATAATCTCTCCAAAAGAAAGCCCTTCATTTAGTAATTCGAGAACGCTCTGTACAGTAATGCGCGTACCCACTATGCAAGGCTTACCGAAGTGAATTTGAGGGTTGACGGAGATTCTGTCCATTTTGACCACGCAGCTCTATGTCTGTTCTATTTTAAGTCATCAGGTAGGCGATCGCAACTTGTCTTTTTTCAGCAGTGAGCCGATCGCCCTTATCTTCCTAAAGTGCGATATTATTTATCCCTACCAGGGAAGTGGACGATCTTGACGCAACTCTCGCTGCCATTCCACCGGATCGCTAATATCCGCAAAGACATTACTTGCTGCAATTTTTTCTAGTAACAGCTTTAATTTAAGTTTTTTTGAGGATATCCCCCGATCGCGACCTGCCTGGTAATCTTGCCAAGCAGCTTCGCTCTCTGCTATTTCTTGTGGTGAAATTACTTCATCATCTTCTGCAACTTCTTCCCGTAACTGAATTATTTTTTTCAAGTCTTCTAATAACCGCAGTTGGTCTGCCAGGGTGAGGCTTTTAACTTGATTCAGTACCTTGCTATAAGTAAACATAGACTTGGTTGTAAGAGTTTTTGGTTGCTCTCTATTATATCTCTATTTAAAATTCTGGGAAATGCGATCGCCCCCATCTTCCCCAAGTACCTGAAGCACAGCTATCCGAAAGTGCGATCGTGTCCGAAGAGAACGTAGTCAAGCAATGTTTCGACTAGGCTCAACACAAGTCTCAAAGCATTTTTAAACCGTTACAATGCGTCTAGGACTAAAGTAGCAACTATTTAGATGACATAAAAAAGCAGATTTGATATCAAACCCAGCAGTCGGAAATGTCTGCTAGAAACTTCTGCATCTGCTGGTAGCATTTTTAATACCTCTTTTTCGGATAAAAGGTTTAGATTTTCCTCTTTGGCGAAAAAGTGCTTGCCGAGCAATCTTAGAATAGCTCGAAACCAGGAGGCTGGAAGCCAGTGAATTAAAGGAACAACGGTGTGAAATTCTATCGGATACCAGCGGTTGGGAGTGGTGATGCAGCAAGTTTTGCCGACGCGGCAAAGTTCTCGAACAAAAGCTGTTTGCTGTTGGCGGTTGCCGACGTGTTCGATTACAGCAAAACTGACGACTAAATCAAAGCTTTTGTCGGGAAATGGCAAGGTTAAACCGTTACAACGGACATATGTTAAACCGGGATATTCTTCTTCTAAAAACGAAGCATCTTCCATGCCAACAGCGGTAATTTTGTCCGGGTATGGATAGAGTTTTTCAAAGAAATTGCTGTCTTCACGGCGGTCGGAAGTTACTCCTACATCCAGTACAGTTGTTTCGGCGTTTGGATTGGCTAATGCCATGAGTAAATCAAACATTTTTTGGCGAGCGTACCAAGATAATTTAGTTGCCAAACCACCAAGCTCGGGACCAATATATTCGCTGGATTTGTTTTCAGTTACTTTCATATTCATATTGGTGCAAAACATCAGGTTAATGGGTGGTCGTAAAAATGTTTCCAGTAAGTTTGATTCGATCACCTGCGCTTTAAACTCAGTACGCTTAGAAAAAAGCTGGACAGAACCATCTGCAAACCCACGGTCAGGCAAGTGAGTGAGGGAATAACCAAACGCAGAGTTTTAGAAGAGTCTAGAGTACCGAAAGCAGTTTCGCTCCAGATAGTTAATGACAAGAACGAGCCAACTATTCCAATTAAAATCAGGGTGACTCCGACAATCAATCCTGTCTCTAAGCTAACATACCGAAATATTTTATTTAGTTTCGGGTCTTCGGGCAGCAATTTTTCACTAATCGCAAAAATTTTGGTGAAAAATGCAAAAGTTACTGCTTGAAAACCGATGATAATTGCGATCGCAGCATACAACAGCGTGTGCACATCAAAGTTAATACTGCCGATCTTTTGAGTACCAGGCAACAGCCAGATACCGACAATTAGACCCAAAATCATCAGCGCCACACCCGGATACAAAAACAGCCACCGGGGACTGTAAAGCAGCAAAAATCGCAGGTTCCGCCAGCCATCTCGCCAAGTTCGCAGGTGCGGCGGACGGCTGCGGCCGTCGGGAGAAAGCACGGTAGGAACTTCAGCGAATCGAAGCTTGTACAGAGAGGCTTTGACCACCATTTCGCCCGCAAATTCCATCCCCGTTGTCTGCAAGTCCACCTTCAAAATTGAGTCTCTCCTGAAACCCCTGAGTCCGCAGTGAAAATCGCCGGCGGGACTTGAAAAGAATAGCTGCCCAAGCCATGTCAGCACCGGATTTCCTAAATATTTGTGCAGCGGCGGCATGGCCCCCGGTTTGATGCCCCCTTTAAAGCGGTTTCCCATCACTAATTCGCAGCCTCCGCGCAATTTTTCGACAAAAGGGCCGAGGTTGGAAAAGTCGTAACTGTCGTCAGCATCGCCCATAATAATATAAACTCCGCGCGCAGCGATGATGCCGCCCATCAGGGCGCTGCCGTAGCCTTTGGCTGCTACGGGGACGACTCGGGCTCCCATTCTGGTGGCGATATCTTGAGAACCGTCAGTGCTGCCGTTGTCTGCTATGATGACTTCGCCAGCAATATTGAGTTCCTGCAGAGACTTCTGTGCCTTATCTATGCAGATTTCTAATGTTTCTGCCTCGTTCAGGCAGGGCATGACTATCGAGAGTTCGAGAGTGTATTCCCCGGTTGAGTTGGTCTGCTCTGGCATATGCTTGTTCCACTCTTGCTCGTGAAATAATACTTGCTTTTCCAGTATCTATGCTTAAAATAGGGGTGGCCAAGAAAATTAAATAAAACTTAATCAAAGCTGTTATGGCTAGTTTTTTGTCTGCAATTCTCGCGCTGTCGTATTAGGTTTGTGAATTCATGAATAGAGGCGTTTTTCTGGTTTTGCTTGCTGCTATTTTGTGCAGCGTCGTTGGTCAATTTTCTCTGAAAGCTGGAGCTAAAATTTTAGGCCCGATTGGCGCTGCTAATTTGGTTGAAAAAGTCATAGCAATGGCTACTCAGCCTCTGATCGTAGCTGGTCTTGCTTTGTATGCCGTTTCTTCTGTAGGGTTTATTGTTGTACTCTCTCGCGCCAACATTAGCATAGTCTCGCCTTTGTTGTCAATTAGTTACTTATTTACTGTTTTAGGAGGCAAAATTGTATTTAACGAGCCTTTACCACCGCTGCGATTAGTAGGTGTGGGGTTAATCATGACGGGAGTAATTTTTGTACTCCGAGGTCAAGCTGGGGGTGCAACTGGGGGAAGTTAGCGATCGCTTTTGATATTGATATTTGAGTCCTGAGTTTATACATTAAGTCCAAGAGTGCGTCTAAGTGTTACCTTCTGAATCCCTACCGAGGTCACAATTATGAATTCTTATTTTCTTTCTTTTGCATGGGGAATTTGCATTCTTGTATCGCTGATTGGCTGGGGTGGAGCAGTCAACCGCATCCTCTTTCCCAAACACAGGGTTGACTGGGGACAAAGAGCAGCTTGGGGGATGGCTTGGAGTCTGTGCTTTGGGGGAGTCTTGAATCTTACTTGGACAATTTCGCCAACAACAGTTTTAATTTATCTAGCCTTAGGATTCCTGTACGGAATCGTCGATTTTTACACCAGCAGGCAGTTATTCATCAATTCGGTATCAGAGTTTAAATTTGATTGGAGCGAGCGGGTATTTATTTTAGGGATTTTTACAGTCGTATTTCTAAATCTTTGGCACTATGCAGGCTCGGTTTACAGTCTAAATTTCCAAGGCTTAGACGATTACCATGCCTATTTTGTATATCCACATAAGATGCTACAGATGGGATCTTTGGGCCCAGATCCGTTCAGCGAAAGAAGGCTGTCTTCCCTGGGAGGACAGCCTTTCTTGCATACTTTTGTGCTCAGCGTGCTCGGCAACGAAAATTTTCATTTAATCGATCCCGGAGTTTCATTCCTAATATCAGTAGGACTTCTTTTAGGTTATTTTAAACAAAAAAATATTCCCAAGCAAACAGCAGTTTTATTTCTTTTTATTTTCCTCTGCATCTATTATCCTCAACTAAATACCAGCAGCACCGTAACGGGAACAGCTCTGTTCTTGAGCTTGTTCGTAACTCTGGACTCGGAGGTAATAAAGCTGAGCAATTGGATTCCTAATGCTTGTATTGTAGCTTTAGTTGCGGCGGGTATCTGCTCTTTGAAAACAAGCTACATTCCAGCTTGCATAATTTTAATTATTTTAAGTTACTTTTTTTATATTTTGGGAGCTGTCAGCAATCGCCGAACTGTAATATACGAAGTTATACTGGCGGGAATCTTAACTTTTTTCCTGCTTCTGCCCTGGATGATTTCGATGTACCAATCTTCGGGAACTTTATTGTACCCATTGTTGGGTAAGGGATATCACGGTTCCGCCTATGGCATTTATTTAAACAAAGATTTGACGCTGATGAAAGTGATAAAAATTGTTATTGGATCGGCGATTAATGTATATGGAATTTCGCTGTGGTTGCTGGGTTTTGCCGTCTTCCGCTGGCGAACTGGCCCGATATCGGGTCGCGAGGCATCGCTATCTTTGTTAATAGCTGCGGGTTTAGGAATACCTATTTTAGCTTACTCTACAGGAGGAGTAGAAAGTTATCGGTATTCATTTCCTTTTGTTTCGACAGCATTAATTGTATTGATGATCGTAGCTTTTACTTACGAAGCGGGAGATCAAAGCAAATTATCTAATACTGCTCCTCTACTGATTGCTATGGTTGTAGCTGGCATCATGATTGGCAATAACAGTAACAGCCTCAAAATTAGATATTCGGAATTTGCCGGTGACATCAAATCCGGCATAAATAATATAGCTTTGGTGTCGGAGCAGCAGACTGCTCAACACATCAAAATGCAGCAGTCAATTGCTGAAGGAGAAACACTTTTAACAAGACTTGAAAAACCTTTTTTACTAGATTTTAAGCGGAATAAAATTTTGTTGGCAGATTGGCCAGGCGGTTCGAGTCCTCCCCCCGGTATGCCTTTATATAAAGGCAGCGAACCGTTGGCTGATTATTTAACTTCACAATCTATTAAATATGTAGCATATTCTTATGCAAAGGAAGCAGCATATTCAAAAGCTTTATTTTCATCAAATATTAAGATGGAGAATACTTGGCTGAGAAATCAAGTAGACAACACTTGGGATTTTCAAGATAATTTAAAAGAACTTGGCAAGACTCGCAAAAGAGTATACGATGATGGGGATATTTTTATACTCGATTTGTTAAGTCGCACGGGTGCATCTGGTTTTTGAAGCCTGAAGAAGCATGACCGCATATAAGTT
>NZ_JAUBOJ010000322.1:0-9140 GCF_036700185.1 Microcoleus sp. BM001215392
GAATAGATCGATCGCTCCTGCTATTGGTCTGCGATCGATTATTCAGCAAACCCTAGTTATTGCTCAAATCGGCAGCGCGATTGGAATGCACCATCGAAATCGGTACGGTGTAAACGATGTGACAATCTAAAGCTTTGAGTTGTTCGTTGCGGTCTAAAAAAATTTCGTCTAGATTGGTGCGTTCTCCTCCGTCTTTAGAAAACGGCACAATCTTATCTAAATTATCGGCAATTACTGCCAATTGCGAATATTTGGCGGGCAACTTTTTTTTAGCAGCGCTAATAAACTCATTCAGCGCCTCAATCAGTGTTGGTGTGTAGGGATTAACTTTTTCTCTAATTTTTTGGCGCAAACTCGGTTCGGTTCTCATATTTGCAGTCAGCTTGCCAAACTGAGAAAGTTGCATTTCTCAACTCAAGCTTTCAAAAGATAGTTCTGTTAGAAGTAAATCTTTTAAATCGTTCCAACGATTTTTCATCCAATCGCGTAAAGGTTTTGAATCAGCATCTTTAATTGCTTCTAATAAATGTCTGGTGCAAGCCAACAAAATATCTGTATATTCAGTATCTTCGGGATTGATATCTTGTTCGTCTGCACTGAAATAAACTACAAAATAACCTTGTTCTTTTAAATGTTGTTCCAGCCGCCGCAATTCGGTTGATTTTCCCGCGCCGCGATGTCCGCTATACAACTGACAAGTATTCTGTTGGGAATTCTGAATGTTGCGACCCAAGTCTTTGGTAATATTGCCATCTCCTCGGACTTCTTTGCAGTCAACATATAGCGGTTCGCCTGCGGGTAAAGGAGAAGATGGGTTGCAAGCATTGAAGAGGTTTTTTAGTAATTTTTCGGAATTTTGAGTCATAATTTTATATTTTTGATAACTGATTTGTCGTTGGGTGGGGGCGGGTTTTCTCTTATTGTCCGTTTTAGGTAATTATTATTGGTAAAACCCGCCCTTACAGGATTTTTAGGCTTGATATTTTTTCAGAATAGCGACTTTTTCGGGGTAGATGTCGATCGCCATTTTGTCATCATACCTAGTCGCGAGCGATCGCCTCACCTCGCCCAAAAACAGCGGCTGCGACAGACCAGGCTCAGGATGTACCACCGTCCGAACGCGGATTGTCATGTAATCTCTTCCGCTTCCCGATCGCCCTGGGGAGTACAAATCCGCAGCCACTTGTCGCATCGTTGCTTCTAACTCCGATTCAGTAATTGAAGGTGGCACGGTAACTACAGTTTGGGCGCCGCCAGTATCGTAAACTAAAGAATAGCGCACTGCACCGGGAATTTCCGTGCGCGAAAACAGTCCTAAACCGAGACCGAATATACTCGCAGCAATCACGGCCATAAAGCTGCTCACTCCTACCAATCGGAAGCGAAAACCCCATTTAAAAATAAATGCTACGATTGTTAAAACAAAGAAAGCTACTGTTAGAATTCCCGCCCATTGAGCGTACATTAAAAGGTTAGAATTTACGTTCATTTGATTGCTTCGTTATTGGTTATTGGTTATTGGTTGTTAGTTATTGGTTATTAGTTATTCGTTGTTATTAGAAGTAACAAATAACAATTAACAAATAACAACTAACTCTTTCTGCTCACAAGCAGATAAGTCATCATATCGCCTTTGCCTTTGACTGAAATCACGCCGCGCTCCTCAAAAAGGTACTTGTCGCGCAGGCGCTCGTAGGTAGCAACTGTCACCTGAATGCCGCCGGGGACGCCTTGAGATTCCATGCGGGAAGCTGTATTTACCGTGTCTCCCCACAAATCGTAAGTAAATTTTTTAGTTCCGATTACTCCAGCTTCCACCGGGCCTGTGTGGATGCCGATGCGGATGCTGAGCGGCTGACCTCTCTTAGTGCCGATCTGAGCCACTGCTGCTAGAATTTCGATCGCCATTTCTGCAATGCTCTCGGCGTGGTTGTCGCTTACTTTTGGCAAACCGCCAACCACCATATAAGCATCGCCGATCGTCTTAATTTTCTCAAGTCCGTAGCGATCGGCCAACTCGTCAAAAGCTGAAAAAATCTCGTTGAGCAATTCCACCAACTCCGCTGGCGACAAATGAGCCGAAAGCTTGGTAAAACCGACCAAATCTGCAAACATCACAGTAACTTCAGCGAAACTGTCGGCGATCGTACTTTCCCCTTCCTTAAGGCGCTGCGCGATCGGGCCTGGTAAAATATTCAGCAGCAAACGCTCGGACTTTTCCTTTTCCAGGGCCAACTCGCGCAGATAAGTTTGTTCCTTATCCCGCAGCCGCTTCTTTTCCAGACAAGCGCTAATCCGAGCCTTGAGCAAAACCGGATTGAAAGGTTTAGAAAGATAATCCTCCGCGCCCAATTCAATACAGCGGACAATACTGTCGATATCGTCCACCGCCGAAATCATAATTACCGGGATGTGGCGCAACTTCTCATCGGCCTTGAGATTTTCCAGCACCTGATAACCGTTCATTTGCGGCATCATAATGTCTAGGAGCACCAAATCAAAAGGCTCTGCGCGCATCATTTCCAGAGCTTGGAGACCATCTTCAGCAACAGTCACCGCGTGGCCTTGACGCTGAAGTCGGCGAGCCAGCAAATCGCGGTTCACCTCATTGTCGTCAACAACCAGCACGCTGCCCTCGTCACCTTTCATGTCATGGCCTCTTTCAGAAGCGTTTCGATCTTACCCAAAAGTCGGGGAAACTCGACGGGTTTGGTATCGTAGTCGTCGCAGCCGGCGGCCAGACACTTTTCGCGATCGCCCGCCATTGCGTGAGCTGTCAGCGCAATCACCGGAATCGTTTTAGTCTCAGGAGCAGCCTTAATTTGCTGCGTGGCTTGCCACCCGTCAAGCACTGGCAAACTCATATCCATTAGAATCAAATCGGGTACTTTGGCGAGGGCCATCGACACTCCCTCAGCACCGTCAACAGCAATAAAGACCTCGTGTCCCTTGCGGGCCAGACGCCTAGAAAGCATATCCCTGTTCATTTCGTTATCTTCGACCAACAGGATTTTAGCCATTGGTGTTCTCCTTGCCTTTCGAGTCGTACCTGCGATCGAGCCTGTCATTCACTATAGAGCGAACATCGTGCAGCAAAGTATCGCAACTGTAGACTCCCTTTTGTAAAACCCGATCGACATAGCCGTTGAGCTGCTGCCTTTCGGCGGGAGTCAGGTCCTTAGCGGTAATCACTACTATTGGTATAGGATCTCCAGAATGCGACTTGCGAAGTTCGGCTATTAATTCAAAACCATCCATTTCAGGCAACATCAAATCCAGCAATATCAGTTGCGGGCGAGCAACTGCTAGCTGTTCGAGAGCAGCTAGTCCGCTGTCGGCTTCCGCCACCGCCCAGCCTTTTTTTTCTAGTATGCGCCGCAGTATTTTGCGGGTAGCATCGTCATCTTCCACAACTAATATCTCACCGGGCAAGCTCTGAGCGGCAGCCCCGTCTTGGTCGCGTCGGTACTTATTCAACAAAGCAACCAGCCGTTTGCCGTCCACTGGTTTGGTGAGGTAGTCCGAGGCGCCCAATGCAAAGCCGAGGCTTTTGTTGCCCACAAAGGATAGCAGGATTACCGGAATTTCGGCAAGATCCGGATCTGCCTTCAGGGCGGAGAGGACTGCCCAGCCGTCCATTCCCGGCATGATCACGTCGAGGGTAATTGCATCCGGGCGCAGTTGCTTGGCGAGCCTGAGGGCTTGCTCGCCGCCACCGGCGACTTCGATGTGCAGTCCTTGGCGAGCCAAGGTGCGCTGGATCAAATCCCGCGAAATCGGGTCATCGTCAACTACCAGAACCGTGCCGACAGCGGGAGCATCTGCGGGCCTAGCGGTGTCGCGAACGTTGTTGCGGATTTCCGGCTGTTTGATGGCGCTGGGCAAGAGTACGGTGAAAGTAGTACCTGCGCCCAACTCGCTTCTCACCTCAATGCTGCCGCCCATCATCTGACAGAAGCGCTGGCTGATAGCTAATCCCAAACCGGTGCCGCCATACTGCTTGGTAGTTGAGGCGTCGGCTTGGGTAAAAGGTTGGAACACTTGCTGCAATTGCTCTTTTGTCATGCCGATGCCGGTGTCTGTGACGCGGAAACCTAAAAATTCGGAGTTAGAAATTAAAATTTGCGAAGATTCCTCTTGATTTTTCATTCTTAATTGTTCACTTTTAATTTTTTCTACTCCGATCGCAATTTTCCCGTTTTTGGTGAACTTTGCAGCGTTGCTGAGTAGGTTCAGCAGCACTTGCCGGACTTTCGTCATGTCGGCGTGCATGGTATCGAGGTTGTCTGGACAGTAGACTTCTAATGTATTGCCATTTTTTTCCACCAGCGGGCTGGCTGTAGCAACAGCGCTTTCAATTAAGGCATGGATGCCGAAGGTTTCTAAGTAGAGATCCATTCGCCCTGCTTCAATTTTAGAGATATCGAGGATGTCGTCGATCAAAGACAGCAGGTGTTTTCCTGCGGTGCGGATTTTTTCGAGATCCGCGCATGATTCGGCGCTGTCCAATTCTTCGGCTTCTTCTTTGAGCATTTCGCTGTAGCCGATGATGGCGTTAAGCGGCGTGCGCAGTTCGTGGCTCATATTGGCGAGAAAGGTGCTTTTTGCCCGGTTGGCTGATTCTGCTGCTTCTAGGGCCGACTGCATGGTCGATTCTACTTGTTTGCGATCGGTAATGTCGGTGACTGTGCCTTCATAGTATAAAACCCTGCCGCTGGCGTCGCATATACTGCGGGCGTTTTCGGAAATCCAAATTATGCTGCCGTCAGCGCGGTATACTTGCGATTCAAATTTTGACACTTGGCGGCGCGCGTCCAATTGGGCGATAAACTCGGCGCGTCGCTTGGGGTCTACGTATAGTTGGCGGTTGAGATTCGGGAGATCCGCGAGCATTTGGGCGACTGTTTCGTAGCCGTAAATCCCGGCTAGCGCGGGGTTGGCACTGAGGTAGTTCCCGGTCGGCGTTGTCTGGAATATGCCTTCGGCTGCGTTTTCAAAGATGCTGCGGTATTTGGTTTCGGCTGGTTCTGCGTTGACTTGGGCCCGCTGGCGTTCTATGGTATTGGCTAGGATTTCTCCTAGTTTTTTTAGACTTGTAGATATTTCGGTCGATCGACTGTTTCCCGGGCTGCAACTGTCTAATCCCAGAAAGCCGATCGAGTTTTTACTGCTGCCAATTAGGGGAATAATTATCAGATCGCGCTGATTTTTTTGAACTTGGTTTGATTCGGTTTTAGGGGAATCTGCCGCTGCTGTTTTTGCGGCTGTTTCCGATCGGGTATTTTTCAATAATTTGCCCGAGCTGTTGCTATCATAACGGATGAGTTCTGCCAATTCAGAGGGAAATAGTTCGACGATTTCTTTGATTGGGAGATTTTGGGCGCGAGCGAGCTTGTCTGCTCGCATTGGGATGTTGGCGGTGCCTGCATTCTCTGTTATTTGAGAACTGCCCTCAGCGCACCACTCGTAAGTTTTTTCGGCGCGGGTTTTGTCTTCAGATAACAGGTAGATGTAACTGCGATCGCAGCCGCTGAATGTGGCGATTGCTTCCAAGGTGCGATCGATACCTTTGTCTATTTCAGATCCCCGAAGGCTGAGTAAATTGGTTGACAAAGTAGCAATCAACTGCTCTAATTCTAGGCGATAGTGCCAAGATTGTTCGAGTTTTTGGCGAGCGGTAACGTCTCGAAATATCCAAATTCTGCCTGCTGCCTCCGCTCCGATTTTTGATGGCAATGAATTTATTTCTATAATTTTTCCGTCTTTAAATTCTAACAATTCGCTGATTTGAGGAGCTGAGCCAGCCTCCAAGTCGATCGCGTTTTCCCTGAATTTTTTGGGGTTTTTCAATTTCCCTGCGGCGATGTTAAATGCTGCTTTTCTGGTTTTTTTGACCTTGCCTTCAGCAGAGCTGCTCAATTTTTTGACATTCGCAACCACACCCCACATTTCCAGAATTTTCTGATTAAAACAGCACAGTCCGCCGTCTTTGTCAACCGCAATAATTGCAGCATCTGTAGCTTCTAAAACTTCTTGGAGCATCAAGAGCGATCGCTCTTGTTCTCTGGTGGCTTGCTGGTGTTCTCTCCGATCGAAAAACACCAAAACTGATATTTCAGCACCCTCAACTGCGGGATTGAAAAAATAAGATACTGGTAAAATTTTGCCGTCGCGGCAGAGAAACTCGCCCTCCCAACTGTTGCAAGGTTGACGGGAGTCGATCGCCTCTTGCAAACAACAGAGTGCAGGTGCCCGATCGGCAGAGCAGCCAATGCTTGATGGCTGTTTCAAACCCGTGACAATTTGCAATTTGTTGCCTTTGTTTTGGGGGCTATTGATGCGCTCTAGCAGCCCCAAGCCTGCAAGTTCCGATTCCGCCCACCCCAGCAACCGTTGGGCTTCTGGATTCACCGATGTCACCAACCCGTTGGAGTCAAGGATGCACAATCCCGCCCCCAAACTGTTGACAGTCGCTCGCAGCCGATCGACTTCTGAAGCTGTTGGAGAGTCTTGAGGGGACTGGGGCGAAAGAGTCAAATCTTCATGCCACCCCACGGCTTGGGAGTTCAAACCCGCCTGCTGGCTCTGAGCGCCGCCGTAGCTACAGCTTACCTGCTCTAATAATAGCTGCCACTGCTCGGCAGAGGGAGGGGGGGAGTCGCTGGCTAAACCGAGTTGTTCGAGTTGGCGCTGGAGGTGGGGATGCATATTTTCGGGCGCTTGTTAGGCAACTTTCTACAGTATATCTTTTTAATTAATAATATATATACGCAGCTATACGGTTACTGGAAAGGTAGGGGATCGAACTATGTCGCGGGTTGCGATCGAGAAAGCGATCGATCGTCTCTGTTCTTTCTATCTTTCAAACTGCGCTGATTATATTTACCATCAAAACTTTTTCGTTTGTCAATAAACCCAGGCTGTGAAAGTCGGCCGCCCCCTGACAAATAATATCATCTTGTCAGGTAAAGTGACATACTCCTACACCAACTGAGTACAATATGGTGTAGGCTTCTCAGGGACTCCGGCTATTGCTTGGGACATTAACTGAGCTTTAAGAACGGGATGACCCACCGCCCTGTTTTTGATATTTACTGCCGCGTTATGGTCACGGTCAAGACTGCATCCACAATGAGGACAGTCATGCCAACGAATATGCAGCTTTTTAGGTACTTTCTGACCGCAATTAGAGCAATCCTGTGATGTGTTATGTGCAGTGACTGGAATTACCAACTTTCCAGCATTTTCAGCTTTGAAAGCAAGTATTGACAGAAAACTTGACCAGCCGGCATCCAACACAGATTTAGCCAATCTGGTTCGAGCAAGACCCTTAATGTTTAAGTCTTCATGAGCAATTACGTCATACTTTGACAACAGATAAGTAGCGGTTTTAAAGTGAAAATTTTTCCTTTTATCCGCTACTTTTTTGTGCTGACGACCTATTCTATTAATCGCTTTTTGTCTGCGATTACTACCTTTTTTACGACGTGATACCCGTTTTTGAATAACTCGTAAACGTTTTTGAGCTTTACGGTAATTTTGAGGGATAGCTACTGTTTCACCATCTGAAGTTGTCAAGAATTCTTTCAAGCCAAGATCGATACCAATGATTTTGCCGGGATTAAAATCGGGTTTAATTTCAGGAACAGTTTGATCTTCTAAGGAAAGAGTTAGATAAAAACCATCAGCTTTTTTGGTGACGGAAGCGGTTTTGATTTTGAATCCATCAGGTATTGGACGGTGCAAAACCACCTTAACTTTGCCAAACATGGGCAGGTTGACTAGATTGCCTTGCAAGCATCCATCTTTCATCTGAGGATATGTAAACGTGCGGTAACGGTTACGAGCTTTAAATCTCGGTCTACCACTTCGTTTACCGTTACTGTCACCTTTGAGGAACCTATCAAATGTCATCTTAACCCGTTTGACTACATCTTGAAGGACTTGAGAATAAACTTCTTTGTACCAAGGATGAGTTTTTTTGAGTTGAGGTAAAGTTTTCTTTTGGCTGAAATAATCAGGGTTGTCTTTTAACTCTGGCAAGTAACAAACCAAAGGGCAAGAGTTAATGGGAGAACGGTTTTGCAAATACCAGTTAAATCTATCAGCTAACAAATAGTTGTACTGAGAACAGAGCATTGACAGCCATCTATCTAGCTCTATAATCTGTTGTTTTGTTGGACGTAGCTTGTATTGGTATGCGGCTCTCATTTTTTACCTCCTGAATCTATATTAACATAAACCTGTCTGCATTGACAATACATATAAAAAACAAAATTATTCATATTAGAGAATCTGAGAAAAGGGTTCAAAAACTGAAATATGTCGCAACATTAAGGTAGAAAAGACCATGAATCAGATGATTGAAGAATGGATTGATAGAGTTGTGTCAGATATTAATTGATTGGGTCGCCAACCTACGCCAATGCGCCTATCCATCCCGACACCAAACGGAATACCGTTATGGTGTGGGGTTTCCGACCTTAAACTAACGCTCAAAAAATCGATTTCAGGGAAAAGCGGCTTTGTTGGCGCCTCGACTGATGCGAATCAACCGGGTTTCTGGAGCTGCTGCTAGCGGATGGTTTTCACCCAATTACAGAAATGTTTTAGTTGGTTTTGACTGTCGGTTGCCTTTTGGGGGCCCGATAATCGATCGAGCGGGGCGCTCTACCCTGAATGTGTCTCGGTGAGCGAAAATTGGCCCGCAGGATCTTAGCCGTAGGGTACGGGTACTGCGATGAATCTCGGAATCAAAATTAACTTTTCCCATAGCTTTGCACCTCAAGACATCTGGGGTAAGGAAATTTGCCCGGGCGATTGCGATCGTCGGGAAAGCTAGTATTTGAGGACATTAAATTGTGCAATTTTGTGCTTTACCCAGAGGTATTGGAGCGAACGGGCTGCTTGATGGCTCGCTTGCTGGCGCTGTGGAGTGCGATCGCGAGCGATCGTACTTTGTGATAATCAGAATCAGGTCGCGTCTGGTAAAATACTTTATTTTACGATATTTGTTGGGGCGCCGACTTTCACAGGAATCTGCATTTTGAGGGTTCACGTATTGTATCAGCGCCGTTGGGGCAGATACAATAGACTTGAATTGCAAAAATCGGAAAACACCCTAAAATTATCTGCGTTTA
>NZ_JAUBOJ010000323.1:0-9135 GCF_036700185.1 Microcoleus sp. BM001215392
AGAAATTAAAATCAGACTATTCATTACTCCAATACTCGGACTTAAGGGTAGAGGTCAACTGTCACAGGTCAACTGTCAACTGTTGAAGAGGCTTTTTTTCGTATTTTTCGTAATACTTTCCGGTTTTTGGTTGCTGTCAATTATTTTTTTCTGGCTGTGTTTCGATGGTGATTGTTTTTTTACGGTGACTGAAGAGGATCTCTAGAGCATCTTTGATTTTTCCAGTATGTTCATGCAGCCTGATTTAATATTCCTAAGTGTGTCGGATATCTCAGGTCTGCTGGCGCACAAGTTGCATCTAATATAAATTTGAATTGATTTTTAGGAACGCTTATTTTTGATGACTTTTGTTGTACGAGAAAAGCTGTCCTTGAAGGACGGAGCTTTAGACTCACTCAATTTTTTAGTCGAATAGTTCGCGATCGCAGCAAGACGAAAGAAACCGGGTTTTCGATCGAGATTAAAGGCTATCAACCAGTAAGCTGTTAGTCATTTAAATTTATTGCCTCAACCCCTTGCAGTATGCGGTATGACCCACAAATAGTGCAGTTTGAATGTCGAACAGCTTATTTTACGAAAAAAACCCGGTTTCTGAGCTTTGATGAGGACTGAGTAAAATTTTCAAAAGTCAAAAGTAAGAAACCTTTCCCTAAAAACAAGGTTTTTTAATTTTGACTTTTGACTTTTTGCTTTTTAACACATTGAGTATCACACTCAAAACTCAAAACTCTTAAGGCGCTGCCGCCGCCCTGCGGTTGGCAACAATTAGATTAGCCTGATACTCTGTCGCTTTTTGCTGAGCCTTTGAATGGTTCGGGCTAGTTGACGGTACGGCTCTCATCAGCCCAACCGCTTTCTGCCACTGGCTTGCTACAGCAATCCACTCTGTTTGAGATTGAGCCGTCTGTGCCAAAATTGCCGCCTTCTGAGCGTTGTTAACGCCTTCTCTCCAAGAGTCTGGCTTAGGCGCGGCGGCTTTTGGTGCAGGAGATGCTGCCTTGGGTGCAGCAGATGCTGGTGCTGCTGTGGGCGCTGGAGGTGTGGGAACTGGGCTGGCGGGCGCAGCAGCAGTAGTGGGAACGGCTTTTGGTGCAGGAGATGCTGCCTGGGGGGCATCCCCAGATGGGCTGCCAGATGGAGATGTGGCTTTAGATGCAGGAGGTGAGGCTTTTTTGGGGGAGGGGGAAGCAGCTACCGGGACGCTGGGTTCTGGGTTCGAGCCACCGCCGAAGGGTAAATTTCCAGTCAAGTAAAGGGCTGCGATCGCCCCGAGAGGCACTAAGATACCGACAGGTATTGCCCATTTGGGGAATTTTTTTTTCGGAGGCGGGGCGATATCTTCGTCTTCGTCTTCGTCTTCGTCTTCGTCATCTCGATCGAATTCTTCCTCTTGATAATAGTCTTCGCCATCGGGTTCGACATCATCTAAACCTACAGAGTCGTCAGGCATTCCACTATCCGACGCGTAAAGCATTGGATCTTCGGGCATCAGATTTATTTCATCTTCCCACGCAGGCGAGCTGTCACCTGTGCGACGCCCGTAAACTTTGATCGTGTGAATTGATTCGACTCCCAACTTTGTCATCCCGCTGCGGATGAAATCCACCAATGCCATTTGACTCGGTACTTTGCCTGACTCCAGAGTTATATGGAGGCAGCCGTTGTCCCGCGTCACATCGGCGTTGATGCCTTTGGGTTTGAGTGTACGGTTGATGCTAGATGCGATCGCTTGTGGATCGCCCTGCTTCGCAAGTTCCTGCAGGTTCTGTTGTGTCATGGGTAGCGCTCTTTTTTTTGGGGGGGGGTGGAGAGCCGGCAAATAATATTAATCGATCGGCGTTCGGCGGCGGACAATATTTATTTACCACATTAACTTCTACTGTGGCATTCTGAGATTATTTCTCGTAGCTAGTGAGCTTTTTGCGCGCGATCGGACAGACATCAAGGATATATCCGATCGCGCAATTTGTTGTAAAAATTTACAGTCACGCCCCGCTCCTGCTGGGCCCTCTCTCATCAGCGAAACAAGCTAGAAAGTTCTATTACTTTGGTTTGCAGGGTTGAGACTTCTTCAGAGCCCCGCTTTAAAGAAGCTTCTAACTCTAGCAGCAAAGGCAAACTTTTTTGCAGTTTTTCTAAGCTGGCGTTCTTGACTTCTTGGCGAAAATAGTATACTCGTTTTGGATTGCCGAGGTCTAGAGCTTGAGCAATTTTATCATCCCGATCGCCCGCTTGGATCATCGCCTTCACCCACAGCCAAATCCGAAACTTACCAGTCAAGCCCGCCACAATCCTCAAACCAGGCTCGCTCCGGGCCGTTAAGCCCGCCAATAACTCCAAAGCATTGGAGGTATTGCCCTCGCGAATCGCATCGGCTAACCCGAAGGTATTCTGGGCGTGACAGTGCACTAGGGCGGCAACTTCCTCGGGGTTGATAGGTTGGCTGCGGTTGCCGGCAAACAGCAGCAATTTTTCGAGTTCGCTGTATAGCCCGCGGGTATCGCTACCGATGGATTCGGCCAAAAGTTCGATCGCCGTAGCGGTCAATTTGACATTCATTTCGGTCGCAACTTGGCGCACTCGCTGGGCTAATTCCTTGTCATTCCAAGGCGGAATCGGTGAAAATTCTCGAAATTCGGCGGACTTGGCGAGTAGCTTGGTAGATTTGAGCCGACTGTCGGGTTTTTTGACGGATGTCAGCAGCAAAACTGTGGTATGGGGAATCACCGGCAGCGTGCGTTCCAATTGAGCCAAGAGTTCCGCAGAACACTGCTGGGTTACAGTCGTATTGGCCAGCCAGACAAAACGGCTACCGGTACCGAAGGGTGGAGTTAAGGCTCGATCGAGTCCTTCAACCACAGCGTCAGGTCGATCGGCAACAATCTTGTCATAGTTAAAACTAGCCCAATTGGGGTCGAGGACAGAGGAGCGCAAACTTGTGAGTGCTTGCGCCATAGCAAAGTCGTCTTCTCCCCAAAACAGGTAAATTGGCATATTTCAAGCCCAAGAGCCAAAAAAATTAGATTTGCACGATCGCCAAGTCCAACATATCCTGGATCAGACTGTTGGAAGCCCGCAGCATAATATAAAATTTGGTGTGGGAGTATTTCACCGCGAGGAAATCAAGATTGGATGATACTTATCAAGCTTACGTAAATCGGGTAGCGCGAATGACGCTGCTGGACTCCTACAAGTCCCAGGTGGAACACATTCAGGAATCTCCAAAATTTAAGCCTGATGAAGCCGGTCGGAGAAATCCTGTACCTTTTCCAGGTTATTCGGTGATTACGCCACCTGCGGGGGAAGATGCAGAGAATACTGCACTTTATAGTAATTTAAACTCAGTCCAACAAAGGCTATTGCAGGATATCGCGGACGGTGCGCTGGTGGCACTGCCTCCTGATAGCTTCCACTTAACCGTGGCCGATCTGATTTGGAGCAGTGCTTTTCGAGACGCCTCTGAGAAAAATCCCGAATTTGAGGGACAACTGCGCGATCGCATAAAAGATGGTTTTGCCGCCTGCAAACCCTTAGCCGGTGGCTCTCCCATTCGCTGGACAGTGCTGGGGTTGATGGTGATGACTAGAGCTGTAGGTGTGTGTTTGGCACCGACGGACGAAAACTCTTACAAGCAAATTCTGGAGTTTCGTCGATCGATCTATCAAAATCCCGATTTAATTGCTTTGGGAATTGAACAGCAATATCATTTTACCGCACACATTACTCTGGCTTATTTTGGAGATACCGGGCCGAACCTAGACCGCGCTGGTTTTTGCACCCTGATGGCTGAGTTAAACGACCAATGGCTCGACACGCCCCAGGATCTGTCCGTAAACCGAGTGGAACTGCGGAAGTTTGACGATATGACCAGCTACGTCCGGCAACCGGACTGGCCTGTTTTTGAGTTTTGAGTCGATCGTCACGATCGAGTATGAGGCATTTGGCAGAAGAAATATTAAATATTCTGCCAAATACCTAATACTGGTCGATAACAAGCTGTGAAATACACCTACCAGTACAAAGCACTTTCAACTAAGTCAATAATCCGCCACTAATCGGAGTACCGATCGGGGATCTTCCTTACTTACTCTGCTAAATTATTAATATTAATTGCCTCAATAATTTGCAATCCCTAAATTCAGGCAATCGTTAGATTAGCAATAGGCAAAGTTCGGGATGGGAAATGCGATCGCCAGCCCAAGTTCTGGAAAATTTAGGTGCAGCAGTTCTATCGCAGGAAATTGTGCGCCAAAGTAACGAGCGTGCAGTATCGATGCTAAGCCCTTATGACTGAAGCCAGCAACATCCCTAGCCGCGTAGAGAGCATCGAAAACGATACGATCGATATCAAGGTAGCTATTAGTGCTTTAATTTCTACAACCGAAATACATCAGCGCAATATTGAAACCATGAACCGTAATATCGAGGCGATGTTTCAAATCATGACTCAAAGCCTTCAGCGGATGGAAATCATGGAATCAGATATCCGAGAAATCCAAACCGATATTCGAGGTTTTCAAACCGAAAATCGGCGCATTTTGGATATATTACAGCAGCGCAACAGCGATGAGACTTGATACTTCCCATATTGCCTAAAAACCGTATTTTTTGCCCAATAGCAAATCTGGAAATCCAACAATCCCGAACTTGTTGATTACTCCCTAAACGAATGGCACTGAAATAAGCTCTCTTTGTTTATTAAGAAATGCCGACTGAGAGTTTGAAGATTAGCGTTGTCGATCAAAGTTAGAGTTAGCTGGCGATCGCTTGGTACTGTTAGCATCGAAAGTTTGCCTTAATATCCCAGGTTCCAGAAATATCACTGGGATTACCAAACGCCGCATTCCCAAGCAGTAACGTGGAAGAACCCAGCACTACTGCTGTAGCGATCGCAATTCTGTTTTTCAATTCTTTCTGCATCATTATTAGACATCTCCCATAATTATTGTGGAACAGGCATCCTGCCTGTTCTTGAAAGCCTTTTTAGGAGATGTCTATTGTATAACCCAATACGGTTCAGTTAAGAACTATCAGACTTCTAAAAGATGCTTGTATTTCTCATAAAATCGTGAGATTAAATTGGTCGGACAAGGTTAATTGAACCGTATTGTTGTATAACCTCCGCTATCTAGAACCAGCGACAACCAATAGATTGATTGATTTTGCTTCAAATGCACGATCGATCGCGCCGTTACTGATAGGCAGATCGGCCTGTTTTTCAATTAAATTGAGATTGGTAGCACTATAACAGTAGTGTTGGGCATATTGTCCTCCTACAAAGCCACCGAGATCGATCTGGGCTGAGAGTGCGGTATCAGATTTGTTAACGATCGTTAGGGTGAGGGCATCATCGCTACTGCGTTGCGCGGCATAAATTGCAAGCTGCTCCCGATCGTCGCTAGTAGCTGCAATACTAATATCACCAAACTTGCTTCCTTGACCGTCATAATTTTGGTACATACAAAAAGCAAACGCTACTGGTTGGTCGGCAGTTAACGCTGGTTGTATTTCGTTACCATTCTCATCGTAATTCGCTCCCCCCCAAAAGGTTGCTAACCCTACATCCTCACGCCCAAAAATCCCCAAGACATCGGCTTGAGCCAAGGCTCCATTTATATCATTAATAGCACCCCAGTTATACTCGGAAATGGCTAACTTTAGACTGGGATAGTGTTGATTAACCCAAGCACGCATCCGAGGAATCAGTTGCACCGCAGTATTGTCATCTTCTGTATCCTCAATCCAGCTTTCATCGACATAACTTGCATCCCAGAGAGAACGGGTACTCCGAAGTCGAAGTGCCTGGGTTGTATTATCGCCAGCAGGTGAAAGTGCAATACCATCGGCCTGTGGATAATAATGCAGGTCAAAATAGTCAATGGTACGCTGACCATTCTGTCGATCCCAAGCATAAAGTTGAGCTAGATACCAAGCCACAAATGCCTCACCATTGTGTTCATCCCGATCGGCTTGGGCAGTTGTATCGGGGTAGGAGTTATATGATGAATAGAAGTAGCGCGTCCATCCATCCTGTACGGGCCCTAAAATTTGAGCATTAGGATCGGCTTGGCGAATAGCAGCAGCGTAATCGATATTACGCTTGAGTAATTCTTCGTAACTTAAATAGCCAGGAAAAACATCGCGGTGGGTTTCAAACCAAATCCCCGGTTCATTATCGAGGGCATAGAAACTAACGCCACCAGCCGAGGCGTTGCCAAACCGCCCAACCAGATGGCTCACCCAACGGTTTACAAAATCAGTACCAACTGCAATGCTAGTATCTGTTGGATCGTTGTCAGTAATTAATGAAGTATCGTCGAGGCGAATCCCATTGCCGCAATCGCGATCGTATGGGTCGGTTTGTTTTTGCTCGCCATATTTACTGACCTTAAAACCGCAGTTAAAGGGATGAGCTAATGGGTTTAGGTCAGTTTTTGCTTTAGCAACCCAGCCAATGAGTGGAACGGTAATTAATGATTCTATTCCGGCAGCACGGTTGCGCTGTACAAAGCGATCGGCAGCAGAATTATTGGGAAGTTCTGAGCGATCCGGGTTATCGGAGGGGACATTTTCATAATAGTAGTCATTGCCAGTATTGTAAAAATCATTCTCCCAATTGTAGCGAGTTGTTGCATTGCCACCCCAACGCACAATTGATGGCTTGATGGCTTGGATTAATGCGGCAAAATCGGTATCATTCATTTCAAAAACATTAATACCGTAGATTAGTGGGCTGATGGTATGCCTAGCCTCCGCAGGAAAGATACTAAGTTGACGGCGAGAAAGTTGATTAGACACGGGTGTTTCTCCTGTTAAACATTTAATTAATCTAGAATTAGATACCCGACAAATTTACTATCTAACTTGGTGCTAACAGGTGCGAAATATTGATAGTTGAACGCACAATTAATTAGCCTTGTTTCATATTTTACCAATGAGAATTGAGATGATAACTGGGAAAGTTCGGAAATGGGCGCTCGCTAAATTCAGATAATGTTAGATAGGCAATCGGAAAAGTTCGGGTGGCAAGTGCGATCGCTATTCAAAGTTCTGGCAAATTCAGGTACAGCTATCAGCGATCGCACTAAATGTTTGAAGGTCAGACCTAACCTCATTTCTTGCTCTATAGAAAGTGAAGGAAAGAAACGAGACTGTACTATTTATTTCCAACATGACAGCGGATATCGCTTACCGTTCCACGTCGTCCAACCCGTGGTTCTATTGCCTGTGGGTTTGGGCAAATACCATTGATTGCCATCAGCATGGCGGAAGTACAATCCGCCTCGATCGACCTGGCGTGGATTTGTCAGTGGCACCCAGCGCGATCCATTATCGGAAAAGCTGCCCTTCCAACGCACGCCAGAACTGGTGCTACAGGTGTCACCGTTACAGGTGGTTTGGCTATCATCAACCACATTCCATCTCATGCGGGCCGATCGCCCGTCAATATTGCAATTCCAATTGCCTCCCCACCAGCCGGCGACTTGGCTAGCGACGGTCGAACTGGAAACGGCAAAGGATAAAGCAATGCCGCAGGATATCGTAATTAGTGAACGTTGCATTATAGTCGTCATGGAATTATTCCTCATGTTGGGAACCTCTCTTTTGACTCTTTATTTATTACTCAGTAGTCTGCACCAGATTTTTTATAAAATTGATTATGGGTAAAGAAGCAAAGTTCTATGCTGCCCTGTCGATTGCTCCACAAAGTGTCGGGTAGATGTTTTATACGGTATGAGAACTTAGGCAGTTATGGGTCGGCAATCTGTGTTCCATGAGATTCTTCAACTCAACGCTTAAGTTAACCGGACAGTTAATGAATTGATTTTTGATATGCACCTTGAGTTTTGGAACTCTGATTGATTTGCTTCCCCTTACAAGAAACTTCGGCGCAAAGATAAAATAATTCTATTGAACCCGTTGAATTCTCTGATTTACATCAGTTTGAAAGGGGCGGGTTTTCTCATCATTTATACAGTCCGCTTTGTTCGATTGAGAATTTTCCTCTTTACTCTTAAGCTCAATAGTGTTTGTGGTGCTGTTAGCATCAAAAAGTGCCTGGTTGTCGTAAAAGGTAATCATTGCAATATCTCCTACTTAATAAAAATCAGATACGATCCAAGTCGTACCATCCCGAACAAGAAGCGTCAGGATGCCGATCGCTCAACTAAATCGGGCTTTCATTTCTCGCTTCATGTTTATATATTGACCGATCGCAACTCGGTATGATAACTGGGAAAATTCGGGATTTTACGATCGCTAAATTCAGGTAATGGTTAGATTGGCAATCGGAAAAGTTCGGGATGGCAAGTGCGATCGCGCGTCAAAGTTCTGGAAAATTCAGGTGAAGCTACGCGATTGGGGTAAAATCGAAGCGATCGCACCATTCAAGAAGGAAAAGCGACGATCTTGTAATATCATGTCCGGTGGATTACCATAATTAACTTTCCCTGTCCTCTCCCCCTCTCCTAACAGGTGTAGGTTTTTTGGTCAAAGCCTTATCCCATAAGAGTTTGAGATTTATAGAAAGCCAAAGCCCACAACCGTTGCACTGTCTAGATTTGCTGGGTTTTGTCAAGGGAAAACCTACACCTGTCAGTCCCCCTCTCCCCCTCTCAATCCTTAATTCAGGTCGATCTCCCGGACATGATATAACCTATCGTGCAAGTTTACCCATCCCGTCATCGGAGGACTTACAATGAGTTTATGACAGACACTCAAAACACCCAAAATACTCTCCCCGCAAGCCTTCCTGCTAGAGGAATTGGTGTTTATTGCTAATCCAAATTTTCTTGAAAAACTAACTATGACAACGATTACGATTCAAATCGATCCAGACATCGCCGCCGCTTTCCAGGTATCACAACCCGAACAGCAGCAAAAAATTCAAACTTTGATTAATCAATGGATGCGACAGGCTCTAAAAATCAGTACGTTGCAAAACACAATGGATAAACTGAGTGATGAAGCTGAAGCTAAGGGGCTAACACCAGAGATTTTGCAATCTATCCTTGATGAATAAAATCCGAATAGTGCTTGACTCTAACGTTATCTTGAGTGCTGCACTGTTTAAGAACTCTGGTTCTTCCTTACTTACTATGCTAAATCAATAGTTAAAGCCGTTAAATCAACTTA
>NZ_JAUBOJ010000324.1:0-6114 GCF_036700185.1 Microcoleus sp. BM001215392
CCCCCTAGCCCCCCCTGGTTAAGGGGGGGGACAGGAATAGATTCATCCCCTAGCCCGGGGATATTTAGGGATTCGTTGACGTATTGTGCGATCGCCCCTTTGAGTGCTGCGTGGCCTCCGTCGGGATAGCGATTTGTCTCAATTAGCTGCTGGTAAGTCCAAGCTAGCTTTTGTTTTAATTCCTCTGGCAAATCATAAGGGCATTCGTTGGTGTCGAGGCGATCGAGTACGCTTTCCGAGTGCGCCGATTCTCCTGAGGCGCCTCCGGGATGGGGAGTGTATGCGGTAAGTTCGGCTAAGTCTTTGCGGATAAAGGGAAGCATGATCTGATTTTAAATTTTTGATTTGAGATTTTTGTGAGCTTGCCCAGCAAGACAGAAGTCTAGAACAATTACAAATGCAAAAATTTAATTTTTTTACATCGCTGCTGGAATTTCGGCAGCATCCAGACTTACTTTTGCTGTATCAAAGGCGTCTCAACTTAGAATATAGCCTTTTCTATCTCGAAAGCAAGAGGAAAGAGGGAATTGAGTTTCTGTCGATCGATTGATGTGGGGGCTGCGACAAATTGATTATTTTGATAAAGTAACTGCTGACATTTGGAAACCAAGTATGAAAATCAATTCTTCGGAACTCTCTAAAAATGTGGCCGCTACCATGATAGCTTTGAGTTTGGCTGTTCTCCCTTCAGCGATGCCGGCAACAGCTCAAACTAATGGGGCTCCAGCACAGAACAATAATGGTTCTAATCGAGTTATTTTAGACACAACTCCGTTTCAGGAAAGCAAGGGGGACAACAATCATTGGGGTGCTTTGGGTTTGTTGGGCATCCTCGGCTTGGGAAATCTGTTTCGCAAGGATGAACCCAAACGCTACCGCGAGCCGATGGCTGGTGAATAATTGTTGGAAATGCCGAGCCTCTTTGAGGACTGGGCTAACGCACCAGCCAAAAACCAAATCCACTGTCTGGGATACAGAAACCGGGTTTTTTAAGAAAGTACAGGATTAATGCGTTTAATCCTGGCAAAAAACCCGGTTTCTTTGATGTTGACTGCCAGTTTTGCTACAAAGTTGATTCAATCGCGCCACAAAGCAATTCCGCCCAACAAACCGCTGACATTCGGTACTATTTTAACTTGTGGTGGTAAATCAAAAGTAATCTTTTTGGTATTGCCGCCGCCGATGTAAATGCGATCGCAGTTAAAGAGATTTTGCAGAGAGACTAGCGCTTTTTCCAGACGGCGGTTCCACCTTTTGGCACCTATGGTATCTAGAGCTAAACGTCCTAGTTGCTGTTCGTAAGTTTCTCCTTTACGAAACGAGTGATGTCCTAATTCTAGATTTGGCACCAAGATACCATCGACAAACAAGGCAGAACCGAAACCAGTACCGAGGGTAATTACTAATTCTACCCCCGTCCCAGCAATTGCTCCCAATCCTTGAATATCGGCATCGTTAGCCACTCGCACAGGTTTTCCCAAGCGATCTTTGAGGGTAGTTGCTAGGTCAAAATCGATCCAAGATGGATCTAAATTGACTGCGGTTTTGATGGTGCCGCGACACACAACGCCAGGAAAACCGACGGATACTCGGTCAAATTCGCCTTGTCCGCTGGCCAAAGAGGCGATCGTCTCTAATACGGGTTCCGGTTTCGGCGGTTGAGGCGTTTCTAAACGGCTGCGTTCTGTTTTGGGTTCACCTTCAGCATCCAAAACCATAACTTTGATGCCACTTCCGCCAATATCAACGGCTAAGGTGCGAGTCGATTTATCTTGTTCAGTCATTTGATTTTTGAAACTTACAAGTTGGTGAGTCAATTTTAGATTTTAGACTTGAGATTTGAGATTTACTCCACACAGGAATCTTGGAGTTTAAACGTCTATCTGAATTTTGTACTTTTCACTTCTGGCGTCTGAGCATTGTATCCATTTTTGGGCATCGTTAAATTTCAATTTTTGAATTTGCAAAACTTTTGCATCGCTTCCCAAATCTCGGCTAGGACATTTCCCAAAGAATGATCGTCTTCTAGTTCGATTAATTTGACCCAGGGACGATGTTCCCAAAAACTTCTGCTAGCTTGAATCGGTACAATCGTATCATGCTTGCCGTGCAGAATTAACGTAGGGACTGGTCGAATTAATTTTTCTTCAGGGTATTGATCCATATCTGCTATAAACTGATAATTCAACGGCAGATAGCGCTGTTCGCCGTAATGGTAAACAGGCAAATATTTCTCAGACTGCCATTTTTCTAACTGTTGCTGTCCCAACTGTGGCAGCCAGTGGGAGAGAAATTGAAAAGCCGGTGCTAACAAAACTATTTGTTTGATTGATAATTGTCGCTGGGCGAGCCAAGCGGCAGTCAGGCCGCCAAAACTAGAGCCAATGATTGTAACTTCCCCTAAATTTTTTACATTTTCTACAGATTTTGAGGATGGGGTTTGGAGAAATTCTGTTTCTATTTGCTGTAACTGACGGGTGAGGGTGAGGCGCGAAAAATCGTTTTGATTGAGATCGGGAGTTTTGAGATCGATGCTTAGGGAAGAAAAGCGATCGCGAAAATATCTAGCTTTTAGCGAATCGGGACTTGAAGCAAATCCGTGTAAATAAATGTAACTCGCATTGTTGGGTAGATTCATCCAGAAAATTTTAGGAAATTTACCAACTAATTATTTTAACTTAAAATCTGTAAAATGCGCAGCACACACCCGATAAAAACATTGGTTCATAGGGTGTGTCCGCTCTAAAATAAGAGCTAATTACTGCGGTTTAGGGGCGTTTTCCCTCCGGGTTTTAGCAGCATCCCGGCGCTGCTGCATCAGTTGAGATAATTGGGTGCGCTGTTCGGTGGTGAGAACTTCCCGCATGGACAGCGTATTTTCAAATCGCAGCTCTTGCAACTGCTGTGTCAATCCCATAATTTGGCGGTGTTTGTCGCGTATTTGGCTGACATTTGCCGTCGTACCCGACATCATCGTTTGCAATTCTTGTCTGGCTTGGCGGACAGCTTGCATTCGCTGCGAAACCTGGTCTTTGTAGCGATCGCGAAGTGCCTGCATTTTCTGCTTTTGATCGGCGCTTAAATTAAGTTTGTCGAACAGCCCGCTTTCTTTGCCACCAGCTCGATTGGGACGTTGGTTTTGGGCAATTGTTTCCGGTTGGTCAAGGCTGGGAGCGGCGGTTGCAGCGGCTGTAGTGCCGAGGGCAAACATTAAAAGAGCTACGGCAGAAATTCGGCGAATCGACATAAAAAATTACCTGTTTGAGATTAGTTATTTGTGGGCGGTTCACTATCAGCAGCAGTGCTGAAAGTCAACCAGTCTGTTTGCGGGCAATCGAGGAAGTTTTCGGTGTGAGAATCGTTCAATACACCCTCCCAATTATTTACCAGAAATGCTTCTAGATGTGCCGCTTCATCCGCGTGTAATTGTGAGGTAACTAGGGCCCGATAACCAGAGCCAAAAACTAGCAGAGCAGAGGCGATCGCAGCCGGAAAAATCCTTTTAGGAAAACCGAGAATTTTTGAACTTTTACTAGATTCAATAAATCGCAAATCCGTTAGAAGATTTAGCTCTGGTGCCCTGTCATGCCTCTGTATTTGTGCTAAGACTTTTTGCTCAAAGTCGGGGGCAGATTCCGGAACATTCGGGCGATATTGCTTTAAAAAGCTGACTAATTTTTTGTCGCTATTTCCATCGTTCATAGTTCCTCAACCCCCTGTTTTTGCAAAAATTGCCGCACGGAATTTCTGGCATAAAATACGCGAGATTTGACAGTCCCCGCTGGCAGTCCTAAAATTTGGGCTACTTCTTTTTGCGGGATGTCTTCTAAGTCGTGCAGCACCAAAACACTGCGGTGTTCAAAGCTCAATTGCTCCAGTCCTCGCTGCACTAAGTCTTGATAGTGCAACTGCATCAAGTCGGATGTGTTATTATTGGGAATAACCCGATCCATTGTTTCTTGATTTTTGAGTTGGGAGTCAAAAGAATGTTGTTTAGCAAATGCTTGTCTTTGGTCGGATGCCACGTTCCAAGTGATGCGATACAGCCAAGTTGAAAAGTTTTCCTGGTGTTTGAGTTTGGGTAATCCTTTCCAGACTCGCAGAAATACTTCTTGGGTTAAGTCGTCTAGAAGTGATGAACCGCAGAGTTGGTAAAGGGTTGACCTGACTTTTTGTTGGTAGCGTTGGTAAAGGTGGCGAAAGCAAGTACGTGAAGCCAAGCTATCCCGTAGGGAATCACCCTTTAAGCATTGATCGACTAAGTAGGAGTCGGAACAGTCATCGATTAAAACATTGGCTGGCACACCTAACACCTGTGAAGTATCCCTCACCTGTTCGTTATCTGAAGCGTTTAGACAGGAGATGTGCAACAAAGGTTCAAAGGATTTAAAATTATTTTTTTGTGAGCCGACGGGTGGAGCACACGGGTTGAGCAGGCGGGTGGAGCACACGGGTAGAGCCGACGGGTAGAGCCGACGGGCAGAGCCGACGGGCAGATCAGACGGGTAGAGCCGACGGGTTGAGCCGACGGCGGTTGAAACCGCGTCTACACAGACAAAACAAGCCGGACGCCGGTTGAAGAGAGAGGGAAACGGCATTGCCGTTTCCTGATTTGAGATTTATCGCAGAGTCACAAACTCTTCAGCAGTCGAGGGGTGAATGCCGATCGTCGAATCGAAATCTTTCTTGGTAGCTCCCATATTAACGGCGATCGCCATTCCTTGAATAATCTCGCCCGCGTCTTTCCCAACCATGTGCACGCCCAAAACTTTGTCAGTATTAGTTTCAACAACTAACTTGACAAAAGTCTTTTCATCTGCACCTGTCAAAGCGTGAAACATCGGTCGAAACTTGGCTGTGTAGCACTTAATTGAGTCGGGAAATTTAGCTTTGGCTTGTTCTTCAGTTAAGCCGACTGTGGCTGCTTCCGGCTGCGAAAATACCGCTGATGCGACATTTTCGTAACTAATTGCTCTCGGATTGTTGCCAAATTCGGTATCTGCAAAAGCGCGTCCTTCGGCGATCGCAATTGGCGTTAGATTAATCCGGTTGGTGCAATCTCCGACAGCAAAAATGTGCGGCTGATTGGTGCGGCTGTCTTTGGTAACTGCGATCGCACCTTTGTCGGTTTCAACTCCCGCATTCTCCAAAGCCAGTTTTTCCAAATTGGGCAAACGTCCGGTAGCGCACAAAACCGCGTCTACTGTCAAGGTTTCTGTGGATTTTCCCGACAATTGTAACTTCAAGCCTTCTGGGGTTTTTTCAATTTGTGCGATCGAGCTTCCGGTGACAAAATTGATGCCGTGCTTAACCATGCCTTCTTGGACGTTAGCGCGAAGTTCTTCGTCAAAGTAGTGCAAAATGCGATCGCGCCGGATGATTTGAGTCACCTCACTTCCCAACCCGTTCATAATGCAAGCAAATTCAACGCCGATGTAGCCGCCGCCCAAAATTGCCAACCGTTTCGGCTGCTCTTTTAACAAGAAGATTTCGCGGGAAGTGATCGCGTGTTCGATACCGGGAATATCGATTCTGTGAGCTTCACCGCCGACAGCAATTAAGATTTTAGCAGCGGTGTATTTTTTGTCACCGACTTCGACAGTGTGGGGATCGATAAATTTGGCGTATCCTGAGATTAATTCAACTCCGGCTTTTTCGAGGAAGCTGATGTGGAGTTTGCTGAGCCGCCGCACTTCTGTATCTACCGTGGTGACGAGTTTTTCCCAGTTGAAGCTGGTTTCTACAGGGCTCCAACCGTAGCCGATCGCGTCTTCGTAGAGGTGCGAAAATGTAGAGGCGTACACCATGAGTTTTTTGGGTACGCAGCCGCGAATGACGCAGGTGCCGCCTACTAAGTCATTTTCGGCGATCGCCACCTTCGCCCCGTAGGATGCCGCCCGTTTAGAGCTCGCCAATCCGCCAGAGCCTGCACCTATCACAAACAAGTCGTAATCGTATGTCATAATTGTCGCTAGTTTCCTATCTCAATTTTAGCAATTTTACGCTAGTCCGGCAGGGGTTTAAACCGCTGCCTCAAAGCTAAAGTCCTCGCTATGAGGACTGATAAGTTTTTTAGTTTTATGCGAAAGTTATCGCTTGAGAACTAATAAGTTC